>CAZDOV010000089.1:0-3851 GCA_964507135.1 uncultured Eubacteriales bacterium
TACAATGAATAAAAGTGATACGGAAGCTTTTCGAAAAATCAAAATTTTGTGATTGGGCGCGATGACCAAAAAACGCTGTCGTGCCTTTGTTTATTTAATAGCAAGGATGAGTTGGTATTTCAGGAGCGCCGCTTTGCTGTAGCAACTTTTCAAGAGATGTATGTGATTAAAAAGTTGGGGTGTGGACAAACAGAATTTAAAAAATAAAAAGTTGTTGACTTTTTATTTTTTTGTATCATAATGCTATAGGGAAAGGGTGCTTTTTACAGATTGACTTTATTAAGCGAGGTAATAAGATTATGGAAGATATGATAGGTCGAATTATCGAACTGGGCCAAAAAGCTCGCAATGATCTTAACGAAGCAAAATTGCGCCGAATTGAATCCGAGCAAAAAATTAATGATATGAAAAATGAAAAGAGAGCTGAATATTTGGAAAGGGCTCGTACGAGTATAAAATCGTTGGAAAAAAGCGAAAAAATAAAAGCTTTTGTGAGAGTCAGCATTGTGGAGCGTTCGTACAAAAGAAAGCGGAAAGATATTGAGCGAATTTATTCTGAAAGAAAAGAGGAGTGGATAAATGCCCTCTTTGATAAGGTCGTTGGGCAGTGAATTTGTTGGGCTGCGATTAGATTTGGAATGGTGGTGAATAGGCTGGCGAATTTGAAATTACTGAAATTCGGCAGCAGCGAGAAATATGATTTTAACGTATGCGTCAAACGCGGTACTTTCTAAAGCCAGAGCGCTTTATGGTAAGCGGATAACACCTGCGGATTATACCGCGCTCATAACTTGCAGGAATGTGCAAGATATTGCAGCTTACCTAAAACGAAGAACAAACTATTCTGATGTCTTGTTAAAAATAAACGAAAACGCCGTGCATCGTTCGGATTTGGAAGAAAGATTGCGGCTTAAGCTTTTTGTAGATTTTGAGTCTTTGGGAAGATACGACCTGTGGGTTGGAGAGCATTTTTTTGATTATATGATAGCTAGGGCTGAGATTGAGCAGATTATGCACAGTTTGATGCTTGTTTTAGCCGGCAAGTCAGGCGAGTGTATTAATTCTATACCTGGCTTTTTCTATGTTCATGCGAAGTTTGACCTTAAGGCGCTTAGGCACGTTGGGAATTTTGATGATTTTTTGAAAGTTGTCAAAAGATCGCCTTATTATAAGATTTTGCTGCCATTTAAGCCGGGAAATGGGCAACCGCTGGATTTGGCAGCAATTGAAACAGCGCTTTACAATTATCTTTATGACATTGTTTTTGACTTTATAGATAAGTATGTTAAAGGTAAAGACAAAAAAGAGCTTCGGAGATTTTTTAGCATGTATATAGATCTGACAAATCTTGTGAAAATCGTCAGGATGAAGAAGTTTTATAATTTGAGCGAAGAATATATGATGGCCGGATTAATAAATCACGGCACGCTTTCAAGAGATGAGATGTTTAAGTTTGTTTCGTGCCAGAACAGCAAGCAAATGATGATTGACATGAAAAACACCAAAATGGGCAAGAAGTGGTTTTCAAAGGGGCTCGATATTATTGATAAAGTCCCAGCTAATATGCGGTTTGATTGGTGTAGGCACAACATAAGGTTTTCAGTTTCGCCACCAATAGTGCTTATCTCATATATATTTTTAAAAGAGGTTGAAATTTTAAATTTGACCAATATAATTGAAGGTGTGAAATATGGTATGCCTCCGGAAGATATCAAAAAGATGCTTATAGGATTGCGTTAAATTAATAAAGCGAGGTGCTGATTTAAATGGCTGTGTCTGAAATGAGTTTTATCAGTATGATAGGACCAATGAGCAAACTCGGGGATCTTGTTAATGTTTGCGGAGAATCGGAAGTGTTCCAGCCGGACAATGTGTTTTCTTTTTACTCTAATACTGAGGGGTTCACGGAAATTTCCGATGGTAATCCATATACTGAGCCGTATCGGGCTTTGAATAGCGCAATGAGCAGTTGTGGCGGTAAGCCGTTTCATGTTGATTTAAAAGGATTTCAAGTGAATCAAAGCAAAATAGAACGATATGTGAGTTATTTTTCAACAACTGTTGTGGAAAAAGTTGATAAAAAACGCGAAATATATCGAAAAATAGCTGAAATTAAAGAAGAAATTGAAATTTTGAAAAATTTTTACGGTTTAGATCGTAAATTGGATGAAATTGCTTCTTGCGAATATATAAAGCCGAAATTTGGGAAAATCCCTGTTTCGGAGTGCAATAAACTCGACTATCTTGTAGAGCAAAATTCAAAAAAAGGTATAGAACTCATTTTCTTCCCGTTTAAAAGTGATGGCGCTCACCAATGGGGGATTTATTTTGCCGATGTTGATCACGAGGAAGAAACTGATCGCGTTCTTTCTTCGATTTATTTTGAAGAAGTTAAGGTAAAACCGTGTGACAAAACTCCTTATGAACAGTCAGAATTTCTGCAAGTTCGTCGCCAAGAGTTTTATAAGGAAATCGAAGCTATTGACAGAGAAATAGCTGAGTTTTGGGAATCTCAGAAAGAGCGTTGCATGAAATTTTATTTGAAACTCCGGCAGCTTAATGTGTATTTTGAAATAAGGACGTATGCCGCAAAATACGGTGACAATTTTATATTGGTCGGCTGGGTGCCAAAAAGAAATTTGAAGGATTTTGAAAAACAAATTTTGACGGTTAAAGGTGTGGAGTATACCACCGAAGACGGGAAAAACATTTTGAGCCACTTGCCACCGGTCAAACTCGAAAACAAAAAGCTATTTAAGCCATTTGAATTTTTCGTCGAAACTTACGGTATGCCATCTTATAACGAGATTGATCCCACGCCGTTTGTTGCCATAACGTATACTATTTTATTTGGCATAATGTTTGCGGATTTGGGACAAGGGCTAGTTGTTTCGCTAGTTGGATATCTTATGTGGAAGCTGAAGAATATGAAGCTTGGCAAAGCTTTGATCCCCTGTGGGCTGTCGTCTGCGATATTCGGAACAATTTTCGGTTCGGTATTTGGCTTTGAGCATGCTTTGGATCCTTTTTATAAAAATGTTTTTGGACTTAGCGAAAAACCGATTGAAGTAATGGATTCAAGCACGACGACATATATAATTTATTCAGCGGTTGGAATTGGGATTTTGCTTTTGATAATTTCTCTCATTTTCGGGATTTATTCATCGTTTAAGCGAAAAAACATAGGGGAAGCGATTTTCGGTTCAAATGGAGTTTGTGGGTTTGTGTTTTATTTTTCAGCGGTATTTGCAATACTTGATATGTTAATGCTTCACACCGGGATTGCCAACGGGCTGTTTGTAGTTGTGTTTATAGGCGTGCCGCTGATACTGCTGATGTTTAGTGAGATGCTCGCAAAGCTTGTTGATGGTAAGGCTGATTGGAAGCCCACGAGTTGGGGGGATTACATTGCCCAAAGTTTTTTTGAGCTTTTTGAGAAAGTCCTCAGCTATGTTACTAACACAATGTCGTTTTTGAGGGTCGGCGCCTTTGTTCTTGTGCACGCCGGTATGATGATGGTGGTGTTTACGATTGCCGATATGTTCAGGGGCGGTGTGGGATATATTATCACTATGGTTATTGGGAATATCTTCGTTATTGCTCTGGAGGCTCTTCTTGCGGGGATACAGGTTCTGAGATTAGAATTTTACGAGCTTTTCAGTAAATTTTTTGAAGGGCAAGGGCGGCCGTATTCACCGGTTAGAGTCCCCACTGGTTTTGATGAATAGATTGATTCAAAGATTAGCTTTGCAATAAATTATATAAATTAAAAAATTTGGAGGTAATTATTATGTTGAGTTTTTATTTTATTATTCCTGCGCTTTGCGTTATTTTGAGTTCGTGGCTGACTT
>CAZDOV010000090.1:0-3818 GCA_964507135.1 uncultured Eubacteriales bacterium
GGAACAAGGCCACGTTTATATTGCTCAGCCGCCGCTTTACAGGATCACGAAAAACAAAAAGCATTATTACGCTTACACTGATGAAGAACGCGATAAAATTTTGAGTGAGCTTGAAGGAAATACCGAAATTCAGCGCTATAAAGGTCTTGGTGAAATGGACGCAGAGCAACTTTGGGAAACAACGATGAATCCGGAAACTAGAATTATGCTCAAGGTTTCACTTGAAGATGCAGCGGCAGCTGATGAGACCTTCACAATATTAATGGGGGACAAAGTTGAGCCAAGACGTGTGTTTATTGAACAAAATGCAAAGTATGTAAAGAATTTAGATGTTTAAAATACACAAAAATAATATAAAATATTGATTTTTAGTTTGATTGTGGATATAATTTCCGGCATATCAACTATAATTTGGATTTAAGGAGTTAACAATTACATTATGAAAGACAACGATTCTTACCCTCCATCTGTTTCAGAAAATTCTAGTGCAGTTGGAACTGAAACTAACGCAGAAAGTGCTATCGAAGATTCCGATGAGGCAAGTTCTAGCAGCGACGAAGTTCGATTATCCGAGCCCTGGGAAGGCGAAGAGGCGGAAATTGTTGCAGATCAAGAAGCCGAAGATTACGAAGATGAGTTAACCGGAATCAAGATAAAATATACACTCAATTCAGACGAGCTTCATGATCTTGTGAGACACAGCGAGAGATTTAAGAAAAATTTCAAGCTACAAAAAAAGTACGCGCTAGCTCAAGTTATTGCGCTGGGGATTGTAGTCGCTTTTGCGCTCGTGACGAAAAATATACACTACTTTTGGATTGCGATTCTCCCTGTTGTTGCGTTAGGATTGCTGTGGGTGGTACCGCTTTTTGGAATTAAGAGAATGGTGGCGACGCTTTCAAATTCAGAAGAAACTACGTTGGAGATTTTCCCAGATAAAATCGACGTGACGGAAAACGGTGTGCATCGCGAACTTCTTCTTGATGGATCTTATGATAGCGAAGAGCACGATGATATGCTCGTGATTTATAAAAACGGTGTTATCAAGTTATTGCTCCCAATGAGGGCAGTTGAACCGGAATTCAGAGCAGAAGTGCAGGCTATAATTTTATCCGGTGTGAAATCTGGGGATAACGAATAGGTTGTTAACATTTTTTGCTTATTATGTTGAAAGATTAGGGGTATTGGATGGATATTCAAGATGAAAACAAATTAGGTCAAGAACACACGTTTGAACCTAAAGTTATTGATGTTGATATAGAAAAAGAAATGAAAACCTCATTTTTGGCGTACTCTATGTCAGTTATAGTCGCGCGTGCATTACCCGATGTGCGAGATGGTCTTAAACCTGTACACAGGCGCATTCTTTACGCCATGTTTGAAGATGGTCTTAGCCCGGATAAAGCTTACAGGAAGTGCGCAAATACAGTCGGTGACGTTTTGGGTAGGTATCACCCACACGGTGACTCTTCGGTTTATGATGCGCTTGTGCGGTTAGCGCAAGATTTTTCTATGAGATATATGCTTGTTGATGGTCACGGAAACTTCGGTTCGGTGGATGGTGACCCTCCGGCTGCTTATCGTTACACAGAGTCTAGAATGAGCAAAATATCGCTCAAAATGCTCACTGATATTGAGAAAGATACTGTTGATTTTGTCCCGAATTATGACGATAGATCAAAAGAACCGACGGTTTTGCCGTCGAGGTTCCCTAATTTGCTCGTCAACGGTTCCACAGGTATCGCCGTTGGCATGGCAACTAATATTCCGCCTCACAATATGCGTGAGGTTATCGATGGAATGTGCTGCTTGATTGATAATCCTGATGCAGAGCTTGCTGACCTTATGGAACACATAAAAGGCCCGGACTTCCCAACAGGTGCCACGATTATGGGACGTTCCGGTATTCGCGCGGCATACGCTACTGGTCGTGGGAAAATTGCTGTCCGAGCGAAAGCTGAGATAGTCGAAGACAAAAACGGAAGATCAAAGATTATAGTTACGGAACTTCCGTATCAAGTCAACAAAGCTCGTCTCGTCGAAAGTATTGCAGATATGGTCAAAGATAAGAAAATCGACGGGATCTCCAGGATAGAGGATCATTCTGACCGCAAAGGTATGCATATTGAGATAGATGTTAAAAAAGATGCATCTGCTCAGATAGTCCTCAATCATTTGTATACGTATTCGCAGCTGCAAATTACCTACGGAATAATAATGCTTGCTATTGTGAACGGTGAACCGAAAATCCTTAATTTGAAGCAAGTTTTGGAAGAATATATTAAGTTTCAAATGCAAGTTATCACCAGGCGTACTGCGTTTGACCTCAAAAAAGCTCAAGAAAGAGCGCATATCTTAGAAGGCCTCAAAATAGCCTTAGATTTCATTGACGAAGTGGTTGCGATTTTGCGCTCTTCAAAGTCAATTGCTGAAGGCAAACAGCGTCTTTCAGAGCGTTTTGGGCTCGATGACGTTCAAACTCAGGCTATTGTCCAAATGCCACTGGGTAGGCTTACAGGGCTCGAAAGAAGCAAAATTGAAGATGAACTGAATGCATTGTATGCGAAAATTGCGGACTATAAAGATATTCTCGGGAATGAAACTCGCATTCGTGAGATTGTCAAAAACGAAGCTCTTGAAGTAAAGACGAAGTTTGGTGATGAAAGAAGAACTGCTATTGAAAATGTTAGCGGCGAAGTCGATATCGAAGATTTAATCCCTCAAGAAGAGTGCGTTTTGACCATGACGCGTTTTGGGTATGTTAAACGGCAAAGTCTCGATAGTTATAAAACTCAGCGCCGTGGCGGACGGGGGATTTCCGGTCTTGCGCGCCGAGATGAAGATACCGTTAGCGAAATGTTTGTGGTTAATAGTCATGATTATGTCCTGTTTTTCACAAATCACGGCAGAGTTTATCGCATTAAATGCTACGAGGTTCACGAAAGTTCACGCACGTCAAAAGGCATGAATATTGCTAATTTGCTGCCTGTTTCGGGTGACGAGCGCGTTACATCAATGATTAAAGTCACTGAATTTGAAGATGATAAATATCTCATAATGATAACCAAACACGGCGTTATCAAAAGAACGAAACTGAGTTCTTTTGATTCAGCTCGTAAGGGCGGACTCATAGCGGTGGATCTTGACGAAGGGGACGAACTTGCGTGGGTTCGCATGACAAACGGCGAGAGTGAAATTCTGGTTGCGACAAAAAAAGGAAAGTCTATAAGATTTTGCGAAAATGACGTCCGTGAAGTCGGTAGGGGAGCCAGAGGTGTGCGTGCGGTTAAGCTTTCGGATAGCGATGAAGTTGTTGGAATGGTTGTTATCGAAGAAGGTAAGTCTGTTTTGACGGTATCAGAAACCGGCTACGGACGAATTTCAGATCCTAGCGAATATCGCTTGCAATCGCGTGGCGGTCAGGGCGTTATAAATTATCATACTGAGAAATATGGGGATGTGGCTTCCGTTAACAGCGTTGAAAATGACGACGACGTGATTATGATTTCAGATAATGGTATTATAATCCGTATGCACGCTGCAACTATTCGCAAATGTTCACGGGCTTCTAAGGGTGTTAAAGTGATGCGTTTGACTGATAATAGCAAAGTGGTCGCGGTTGCGTGCGTCCCTCATGACGAAGACGAAACGAACTCCGAACCCGTAAACGATGACGAACTTCAAGAAGACGCAAGAGAGATTGTTACTGACATCAAGAATTAAACGTCATCAGTTATTGTTAAGTATGGAAACTTTTTAAAAAACAAAAATTAACCGCATTGTTCAAAAATACGGTTAATTTTTTTAAATCAAACCTT
>CAZDOV010000091.1:0-3760 GCA_964507135.1 uncultured Eubacteriales bacterium
GGAAACACGGAGTCCTTTCCCGCCGGTGAGCTTCGCATAAAAACCGACGTAGATTCAACAATCAAACTCGCCTATGCTGTTTGGTTGGATGCAAAATACGCAATTTCAGACCTCCTGGAAGATAGTGATTTCATGTTCGAAATGATAGCTTGAAGTAATGTTTGAAGGGATAGGATACTAATGCAAATCAAGGCAACAGATTTAATTGAAAAATACGGCCAGCCAATAACCATATTTAACGGCACTTCTGAGATAGAGTCATTTGCGTTTATTCAGCCTCTTAGGATGGATGAGCAAAGCGCTCTTTACGGAGATTACAATGATTCCGGCGCTGAACAGTATCTTTACATAGGCCTATCAACGACTCTTCTCGGCGACGATACCGATGTAGTTGTACGTTCTTACGGCAAGGACTATTCAGTAATTAAGGCGGAAAGCGTAATACTTTCAAACGAAGTCGTTTACGAACGGGCGGTTCTCGAAAGAAAACAATAATTTTTAAAAATTGTGGGCGTTTTATAATGTTATAACTCGCCCCAAATTTTTTTTAGGCCCCTAAAAAAATTCAGGAAGGAATTCTATAATGTTTAATAAGATTTATATTTCGCGGTTGAACGATAAAACTCTCGTAGAACCTATTCTCGTATCCGGCAAATATATTGGTATAAAATCGTTAACCGTGTATGATTTTATAGTTTGCGCTAAAATTTATAACGAGCTTGTAAAAGCTGACGCTTTTGTTGGGCTTGCCGAAAAATTTTATTATGCGATTTGCGAGCAAGCTTGCGTGGTTTCTCTTTGCTCATACGATTCAAAAGGGAAAAAACTATTTTCCGGAGCTATGCAAGTTTTGGAAAATTTGACGCCACGTGAATTGCAAACGATCTATAATGAGTACGTCAAACTTCAGACGAAAATTGATCGCAGAGATAAAATTTCGAGAGAAATTTTAGAGAGGTCTCGATATATTTTCAGAAAAGAATCATTAAATTTCTAGGAATTATACAAAAACGTTAAGAAATGTTCAATAACTAGTGCCGCTGAATTTTATTCGGCGGTTTTTTCAGGTTTTTCAGCAACTGTTTTTGCTCATTGTGAGGCGTTGCCGCAGTTTTGTATACTTTATCTTTATTTTGTGTTTCTATGTTTTGACTCAGCCTTGCAATTGCGGGAGAAATATGCTATCATACTCGAGCGTAGAGATTGCGAAGGTTAAATATATCTTTTTTAAGAATATTAATTCATCAGATAAGGAGAAATTAATTATGGCAAAATGTGAATTGTGTGAAAAAAGTACAGTGTTTGGTATAAAAGTGTCTCACTCGCACAGACGTGCTAATAGAGCATGGTCACCGAACATTAAAAAAATCAGGGTGAATATCAACGGTACGAGCAGGAGAATGCACATTTGCACAAGGTGTATGCGTTCCGGCAAGCTTGGTGCATGAGTTTATTTTATGGAATTTGAATTTTCTAAGAATTCGGTTAAAATTCTAAATACTGTCAATTTTGACCTCAGTCAGACGTTTGGCTGTGGTCAATGTTTTCGTTGGAATAAATTCGAAAATAAATTTTTCGGTACGGCTTTTGGCGAATTCGTGAGTTTAACACAAAATGGAACTACAGTAACTATTGAAAACACAAACGAAGAGAAATTTAATCTGATTTGGAAAGATTATTTTGACCTTGAATCGAATTATAAATTTATGATCAAGCATTTATCTGGTATAAATCCTATTTTGGATAAAGCTATCCGCGAGTGCTCCGGGATACGCATATTGAAGCAAGATCCATGGGAGGCGCTTTGCTCTTTTATTATTTCTCAAAACAATAATATTCCGCGCATCAAAAAGATAGTGAATTCTTTGTGCGAAAAATTCGGAGAAAACCTTGCCGGTGGGATTTTTGCGTTCCCAAAACCGGAAATTTTGGCTGCTTGTGAAGAAGAAGACTTGGTTTCTGTACGTGCCGGATTTAGGGCTCGGTATATAATTGATGCCGCAAGGAAAGTTAGCGAGGGTACGCTGGACTTTTTAGAGTTAAAAAATATGCCGCCAGAAGAAGCGTCCAGCGTTTTGATGCAAATAATCGGGGTTGGACCAAAAATTGCAGAATGCGTGAGACTTTATGGTTTACACGATTTTCGCGCATTCCCGATTGATGTATGGATGAAAAAAATAATGGAAAAACTTTTCCCCGGGGAGTCCTCAGATATTTTTGGGAATTTTAGGGGTCTTGCTCAGCAATATCTTTATCATTATATTCGCTTTCATCCAGATATAATTGCGTAACGTTCTCATCGTTCATCCTCGTGTACAATGATGACATTGACGTACGCTAATACGTATGATATAGTATAGAAGGGGTGAGAAATCATGTATAATACAAACGTGACGAACGCACGAGCGAACCTATATAATCTTGTGAATATGGCGATTGACAACAGCGAAATAATAAATATAAACACTAAAAATGGTAACGCTCTTTTAATTGGCGAAGATGACTATAACTCTTTAGTCGAAACGCTCTATCTATCTTCCGACCCTGAATATAAAAAATCTCTTATTGAAGGAAAAAACACAAACCTAGAAGATTGCATAGATGAGGAAGATTTAAATTGGTAGAGTTTAGAATAAAATTTGTTAAACAGGCGTTTAAAGACGCCGAAAATCTTAAATCGGCTAAATTAGATGGTAAAGCAAAAAAATTACTAGAGATTATATCGCATAATCCTTTTCAAAATCCGCCACCATATGAAAAATTGACAGGAGATTTGAAAGATTTATATTCACGTCGAATAAACATACAGCATAGAATCGTATATGAAGTTTTTGAAAAAGAAAAAATAGTTAAAATAATTCGCATGTGGAAACATTATGAATAATTTTGAATGCACCTTTTTGGGTGCATTTTTTATAAGCTTTTGGGATGCACACAAATTTTGAGTGCTGTTTTTATTGCCAATCGAATATTTTATACAATTTCTGAAAAATATTTGATTTCACAAAAAATATTATATATAATATATGCCATATTATTATAGAAAGAGGGGCATAAAATGTTGACAAGGGAAATATTTGAAGAGATCCAAAAACTTCTGGTAGAAGACGAACCTTTCGCTAATGAGTTCAGAAAAGTTTCTAGCGTAGAAGAAATGGTTGAATTGCTTAATAACAAACGCCTAGCGATAACAAAAGAAGAAGCTCAGGAGCTCATCACGCTATCTCGAAAGGCTTGTGCTGAAATTTCTGAACAAATGTCAAATAGCGTTTCCGGCGGGGTATGTGATACGAGTGATTCTACAAATGATTCCATAAATGGATGTAAAGTGGAGCTGAGCGAAGACGCTGTTAAGCCTAATCTTCATACCAGCTTAGGTGACGACGTGTTTATTGCAATTACAAAGGAGGGGGAGGACCTTTACAAGAGATACTTTGAAGCACGTTAAAATCACGTATTGTGTCAAGTCGTTTCTTGATCAAAGCACTCGCATGGGTTGGTTTTTCAAAGCTTTTGAAAAAATTATGGTAAAAATTTCAAAAAACACTTAACAATAAAAAATATATTATATAGAATATAGTCAGAAATCTTAGATTTCTAAAAATAATCATAGAATGGAGAGATGTATAATGGTGACAGAGAAAACACTCACAGACATTAGGACGGCTCTGCAAGACGAGGCTTTTAAAAAATTAGTGGAGGCGGCAAAAGATGTAAATGAAGTTATTGCCTTGCTCGGAAACTACAAGGACGAGAAGAA
>CAZDOV010000092.1:0-3720 GCA_964507135.1 uncultured Eubacteriales bacterium
CTCATCATAGATTCAACGATTTTTTCAAATGCCGAAGTAACCCTTTTATAAAGTCCCTCCCAAGTTTCACCTTTTTCGTCGTCACTTTTATCCCAGGAATCGCACTCTCTAAGGCCTTCGACTACCTCAATTTTTGCATCGGGATAGATAATATTACACGTTTCGAGACACCTTTTCATAGGGCTACTGTAATATTCTTGGGCAAGTGGGTACTTAAAATTTTCTTTAAGGTTTTTAAGATTTTCTTTCCCTTCAGAGCAAACAGGAACGTCGCCAACGCCGGAAAGTTGCCCGCGCAAATTGGCTTCGGTAGTGCCATGACGAACAAAATGTATAACATAAGATTGCATTTTTATCACCTATTTATCACGGATTTTTATTACGGATGGATACAGAGCTTTCTTCTCCATTCAAAAGTCGCTTGATATTCCCGCGGTGCTTGTAAATTGATAGCGACGCAATTAAAAACGAGAAAATCAGCGGAATTACTACGTCATAGATATTCCTAGAAATACTGAAATCAAAGAAAAACGTGCTCAAAAACACTCCCACAGGGTATAAAACCGCCGCGCTGACTGAAGCTAAAGATACGATTTTTTTTATGCATAAAACAGCTAAAAACGTTCCTATGAGCCACAAAAACACCCTCCAGTCTATCAAAAGCATCGCAGACCACGTGGTCAACACGGCTTTGCCGCCACGAAATTTAAAAAAGCAAGGGTAGACATGTCCCAAAACACAGCAAAAACACGAGAAGTATTCTGCAAATCTAAATTGTGCCGAATTTTCAATATTTTCAATTGTTCCGCAACAATATTTCATCACGAGATGCGTCAGTGCAATTGCCGCTACTCCCTTTGCAAAGTCAATAGCAAAAGTAATCACAGCCAGCTTTTTTCCTTTAGTACGCAAAACATTCGTGAATCCCGCGTTTCCGCTGCCAGATTCTCTGATATCCCTACCGTGGTCAAATAGCTTCGTTACTATTATGGAAGCATTAATCCCACCGATTATGTAAGACGCCCCGGCGGTTAAGGCGATCACTAAAATTTCCAATAAGCTAAACACTGCTACGATACACTCCCTTGTAGCACAAAAATCAAGATTCCAAACTCAAAATTTCACATCAGAATCTCTCTCGGATTTTTCTCTTATGATGAACCTGATGGGTGTTCCGGAAAACCCAAAAACTTCTCTCAATCTGTTTTCAATATAGTGTTGATATGAAAAATGGAATAAATCTGATTTATTAACAAAAAACACAAAAGTAGGAGGCTTTACGCTTACCTGAGTCATGTAATAAATCTTTAGTTTTTTTCCCTTATGAGTTGGAGTTGGGGTTTTGTTCATAGCTTCGGCTAAAACATCATTCAGAATTCCGGTTGAAATACGCATTGAATTGGAATTCGAAACATCATTGATACATTTATAAATATCTTCAACACGCTGACCGGTTTTAGCGGAAATAAAAAGTATAGGAGCATAGGACATAAATAAAAATGTCTCCTTGAGCTTCTTTTTAAACTCATCCATAGTTTTATCGTCTTTTTTAATAGCATCCCATTTGTTGACGACTATAATACTTGCTTTTCCGGCTTCGTGCGCAAGGCCTGCGATTTTTGTATCTTGATCCGTTGCACCTTCTTCTGCGTCTATCATAATGATACATACGTCCGACCTCTCGATTGCCAGTTTCGCACGGATAACACTGTATTTTTCGATTTTTTCTACAACTTTGCTGTGCCTACGCAAACCCGCGGTATCAATAAAATTATATTCACCGTGACTGTTTGAAATTTTAGTGTCAATGGTATCTCTCGTAGTACCGGCCACGCTTGAAACGATACTTCTCTCGCTGCCGGAAATATAGTTAATAAGCGATGATTTGCCAACATTCGGCTTGCCTATAACCGCCACTGAAACCCCAGCTTCGCTATCGTCATCTGACCATTCTGGCAATTTTTCAAAAATTCTGTCTAACAGGTCGCCAGTGCCATGGCCATGAATCGCTGATACTTTAATAGGGTCACCGAGCCCTAAATTATAAAATTCATAAAATCCAAGATTGCTACCCCCAATGTTATCAGATTTGTTAACACATAGAATAACCGGTTTGTTGCATTTTTGCATCATTTGCGCAATTTCAATATCTGTTGCAACTACTCCGGAGCGCATATCCACTACAAATACGATGACATCTGCTAATTCAATTGCCACTTCGGTTTGCTTTTGTATTCCTTTGTAAATTTCATTTCCGTTTTGATACGGCTCTATGCCTCCTGTGTCAATTAAGGAGATTTTTCTGTTTCTCCATTCGCATTCGCCGTAAACTCTGTCTCGAGTAACTCCCGGAGTGTCGTCAACGATAGAAATTCTTTGCCCCACAAGTTTGTTAAACAATGTGGATTTGCCTACATTAGCCCTTCCAACTAACGCTACTACTGGTTTCACGTTTTCACGTCCCTCGTTTTAAATAAAATATTTTTTAAATCAAATTTAGTTGTTAATTTCAATACTCGAAAATAGAGAAGGGCATGGACCCTTCTCTAAAAATCGTCAGTATATAAAGTCAAGTTTTGTTTTAAGCTTTTTTCTTAACAACTTGTCTGCCTTTATAATAACCGCAAGAACCACATACCCTATGGGGGAGCTTAAACATACTACAGTTATCACATTTGCTTAGCGCCGGGGCCTCAATTTTCCACACGTTGGAACGTCTTTTATCTCTTCTCGCCTTTGAATGTTTTCTTTTAGGTACTATTGCCACAGTTCGGCACCTCCTCTTTAACTAAAAGCCCGCATTTTAATCGGTATTAACATTATAAACCGCTGTAACTTGGTTGTCAATATAGTAGTGGCAAAGCAAAAAGCACGCTTATAATCCGATTTTTATTTTAGTGTTAATATATGCGGTTGACTTTTAACGATAAATATGATAAAATATTCATTACAATTTAAAGTGAAAATTTAAGGGAGGATAAGCAAAAATGAAAGAATTTAAAATTGAAGAATTTAAAGCGAGGAAGATAATAGAAAGCCTGGAAAGCATAGCTGCCGAAGAAGGTGCTGATACCTTAACCGGCGAAGTTATAGAAGAGTGCTGTAAGGCTAACGGCGTAGACCCCGAGGATTTTAGAAATTTCATTTGTGAAAACATAGATTTGCAAAAAATAAAGGAACTACAAGGATTAGAAGAGCTATCGCTTGAAAAACTAGACCAAGTTGCTGGTGGAGCTCAGTCGGTTAAGCAAGGAATAGCTTCGTTTTTGGCTGCAACAAGTTTGCTTGGTTCTGCGGCAAATTTTACGGTTCCAACTGCTCTTGCCACTGCGAAACAAGGTACGAGCCGCACAGCGCAGCAGATTAATCTGAAAAAAGCAGCTAAAAAAGATGGGCGGAACAAGAAAAAAACAAAACAAAACCAAAAAGAGAGTTCTTTGCTAGACTCATCTTCACTAATATTTTTGGGCGCCTCAGCAGTTGTGATTGCTTCCCTCATTTTATATTCGCAGAACAAAGCTGCCGCGAATTTGCGGGCGGCTCAAGCCCCAGCCCGCTATGCCAAGTTCGCGCAATTATTAGATAATTTTAATGCTAACGATATCAATGGTTTTTGCGAACAGATACGTGGTGACTTCCCCGGAACGTACAAAATACTCAAACGATTGCAACCCTCAGGCCGCTTTTGTTTTAGTACGCGTGACGATAACATCCTCGAAG
>CAZDOV010000093.1:0-3450 GCA_964507135.1 uncultured Eubacteriales bacterium
TGGGTGTTTCCTCGATTGTTGTTTTCTCGGGTGTTTCCTCGATCGATGTTTTCCCGGGTGGTTCCTCGATTGTGTCCTCGAGTTTTTCTTTCTCGAGTTCTTCCTCGGGTTCTGTCTTGATTTCTTCCCCGGATTCTTCGTCGAGTTTTTTCGTGGCGACAATAGGCGGCGGTATGGCACTATCACGCTGAGCATCTAATTCCTTGACTAAATTTGTGTACTCATTATTGGTGTTGAGTGCCAATTTTTTTATATAATTATCATTCTTGACTTCCGCAATTGCGACACGCAAACCGTGACTAGAAGCAGAGTGTATAAAATTAAGTATAGCCAAGATATTGGTATTTTTACTGATAATATAGTTGATACGCCCGGTATTTAGGAGCGCTTTAGAGCCAGCGTTCATGCTATTTTCGCGTAATAAGTCCGCAATTTGTTTTTGTTTCGAACTCATAGCAAGTATAGTTACTTTAAGTTTATCAGAGTCGGGTGTTAAGCGGTAAGGTTTAGTTATAAGTATGTCGAAAGGACTGTCTTGGGTCTGTTTCATAAAATCGTCTTTAGTATTGATATCCGAAAGAGTAGTTACTTCATAGGTTTTAGCAGCTTTCGAAAAAGAATCACATAGGTCGTCGTGTTTTGGCGAGTTTGTTTTGGAGTTGTCACTGGTTATTGGTGTTTCGGCATCAGTTATTTGTTCTCCGCCATCGGTTTGAGCACTTGGAACTTGTTGCGAGTCAGGGCTCGAGGTGGAAAATTCGTCATCGTGTATTGGTTTTTCGGCGTCATCTATTGGTTTTTCGTCATGGCCGTGAGTGCTGGAAACTTGTTGCGATTCGGTGGTCGGGTTGGAGCGGTTGGTAACCCATGAAAAAGCCGATTTGAAAGGCGTCACAACGTATCTGCTCCAAAACCCTTGTTGGTTTTCGTCGTGCGTATCGGTGGGAGATTGTGTGTATTCGGACGGGGTTTCAGCGTTAGATAAGTTTAGTTGGGGGGATATATAGTTTTTTAGCGTTTCTGGGTCTAGTTCGGGTTCAGGGATTTGAGGGTCGGTGAAGGATTCCTCCAAATTTCGGATTATATATTGGGGGTCCCGTACCAAGTTGCTTATATATTCATCATTTGTGTTCACAAGTTTGACAGATATTTTATTTTCACGGGAAAAGTCGTTTATAGCGGCAAATAAATCCTCACAGAATTGAGGGTTAGGGATTGGCGCGTAGAGGTCTCGGGTACTATTTAAGCGGAAACTAAGGATAATTTTTTTTTCCAAGAGGTCTTGTAAATCATTTCGTGTGCTCTTTTCGAATTGGTCGGATTCTGGGTTTATTAAAAACAATTTAAAGAAAAGCTGGTCGTCGGGAAGTGTGTCGTGCTGGACATAGTAAGGCGCAGTTATCAGTATTGTTGTTTTATCTTTGTCTATATTTTGTTTCAGAGTTTCTCTATTTTTAATCCCCGAAAGTGTAGGTATTTTGTATTTTTCGGCAGCAGCTATAAAGGTGTCAATTATTTGGGTATCGGTGGATGTTTCTTTGTCTGGCAGATGTTTTTTGGAGCCCTCGAAGAGGTCGGAGGCAGATACACCAAATAATGGTTTGGCGTTGTCATCGTCGGATTCTTGGCCGGAGGTTGATATCAAAGTGGTGGAGTTTTCGATTATTTGGGTGTCGGTGGATTTTTTTTTGTCTGACATCTGTTCGAAGTGCTTGAATAAGGTTAAGCCGCCATCGTCGTAGTCGTGGCCGGAGGTTGATATCAAAGTGGGTGAGTTTTCGAGTTCTGGGTCCTTGCTGGTTGAATTATCCTTGGTTTCAGTTTGGTTGTTTAGTGGTTCGTAACGTTTTAATGCGTTGGCGATTGCTGTTGTTCGGGCGGGGTCGATTTTAGTTTGAGCTTCTAGTTTATTAACGCCAAGAATTTGTGTGGCGACTTCTTCTTTGACGGTAATAGTACATGTGTTGCAATTTTTAAATTTGTCCAAATCGCTTACAATGACTCCAGATTTTAATTTATCTGAAGTATTGTCTCCCATATAAAATGGCACGTAGAGCGGCCCCTTAGAAGTTTCTGAAAACTCGATTTTCATAACTACGTATTCATTGGGGCGTTCGAGAACTGGGGTGTAATTTGATTTTTGTGATAGGTCAATGTTGTTCTGGATATATTCACTCAATTGTTCTAAAGGCACGTAACTTGGAGAAGCGAATCGATTATATATATATTTGCCAGTTCCGCCGATTGCGGCTACAGCGACAAACGCAGCCAATGCTTCAGCGGTGTAAACAATACGCTGAGATGTTTCGGGGGTCGTATCTAACTTTTTTTGAGTATACTTAATTGCGTCGTTGTGCTTTTGTGAAATATACTTAAAAATTTTTTTGGTGGAGCTAAGCGCGCCATTTGTGTTTTTATTTAACTTGCCTGTCTGTTTTTTGCTATTTTCGGGACGAGCAACATTAATACGATTGTCCGCTTTGTTCTGGGTCAACCCACCGGCAAACGTGTTCGTGAACGGACTAGCTGTGCCCAGTGCTGCTAACAATGTTGCGATGCCTTTTTTAAAGCCCATTTCCCCGCCTGCAACGTTTTCCAAGGCGGTTTCGTTACCTGAAAAACTTTTTATCTCCCCCGCAGAGAGTATTTCGACAACTAAATTCTGCAGTTCTGTCGTGCTAATGTCATACTTTTTGCAAAGTTCACCGATTTTTCCCTCAGTTAAAGCCTCGGCGCCTTCGCTTTTTTCGATATTTCCAATTTCTTCAAATAATTCCAATATGTTTGTGTTTTCCATAAGTCATTCGCTCCCTTTTGTCAAAATTTTCACCTTATAGCTTCATTTTATACAATAGCGATATAAATGTCAATGTTTTTTGTGGTTTAAGGCCTTCAAAAACATAATAGCCACGCGACTAATAAGATCGTAGCATGACTATTTTTACAATAAAATTTACGATATGCGGGATCAGTACGTTAAGAAAATTTCCTGCAGTTTTTGTAAGTCGTGTGTTTGAGTTAAAGCGAGGCTTAGAAGTATTCTTGCTTTTTGTGGAGATAGGTTTTCGGCGTAGATCCCCTGAGTTGATATTTTAGATTCATCGTAGGTCACGAGACCGTTTGCAACGCGAGAACTCCGAACAACGGGTATGCCTGACGCTAAGATTGATTTTATTTTTTGATTCCATTCTTCTTTGCTTCCGCCACATCCCGCACCCGCGAGAACAATGCCATCGCAATGTTTGGCGAAGTGATCCAAGATATCGACTTCAGAATCGACACAAAACATAGCTACGTCAACTCTTGGCAAAGAAGATAAATTCCGAACATCAAACTGGCTTTTGTATGTGTGGATTTTCACGGATTCATTGAAAAAATATGCTCTATCATCGCGCATATACCCGAGGCACCCAAGGTCTTTGTGATTGAACGCGTCCGTCCGATATGTAT
>CAZDOV010000093.1:3460-3719 GCA_964507135.1 uncultured Eubacteriales bacterium
TTTACATATATCCCTAGCTCCAAATATCGCATCAGAAAAAACAATCATTACGCCTTTTTCGGAAATATCCTTGTTTGCAGCCAAAGCTACCGCTTGGTAAAGATTAAATGGTCCGTCAGCGCTTATTGCCGTGCTTGGGCGCATTGCTCCGGTGATAACTACAGGTTTTTTTGTTTTGACAGTTAAATTCAGAAAATATGCGGTTTCCTCAAGTGTATCCGTACCATGAGTTACGACAAATCCATCAATTTCGTCATTT
>CAZDOV010000094.1:0-3682 GCA_964507135.1 uncultured Eubacteriales bacterium
CATGTGCAATTCCTCCATTTCTTTAGGCGACCTCGGTTTCCGAAGTCTCAGACAGTTTTGTTAATTCTACAAGTAATATTATTTGATAAGTCATAAAACCTCCTTAAAAATAGTGCTTTTACAAAAAACTTCTTGAATAACAATAATCCTTTTATGAGCCTGCTGTATAATTATGTCGTGTCGACCCGACAACAAATTATAGAGGAGGTTATCAAATGGATAACTGTACAAAATTTAATGACTTAGCTACTCATTTACGTGAGCTGTTTAAGTCGGCGTCCTACAGTGAAAGCACTGTTAAGGACATGGATTTTATTCTCCGGTCGTTTACAAATTTTATGAATGCGAACGGCATGGATGAGTATTCGCCGGAGATAGGAGAAATCCTAACTCGTTATTGCAAGGAAACCCTAAAGGTTTGCGACTCCAGAGTTTCACGTGCAAAAATCATTGTGGCTAAGTTAAATCGACTGTATCAGGGGCTTGATGGTGAAGATGCTTTGTGGGCCTCCGATAGAACTGTGCCCATTGTTTTATCGGATGATTTTTCTATTGCGCTTGACCAATTCATCGCACATTGTCGAAGCAATGGGAATAGAGAAACCACACTTCATTACAAGCGGTGGATTTGCGGCCGATTTCTAAAAAATGCGGAGAGGCTTGGCTGTCAATGTCTCACAACCCTAACAGGAAAACTTATACAATCTTCATTCCTGCAACTCGGACATCTTCGCTATTGGGAAAGAATTGGTCCTTTTCTGCGTTACCTGTTTGAAAGCGGACAAATTCAACAAGATTTTTCTAAGCTGATTGTGAACCGCAAGAAATTCACTCCTCAGCCTACTGTATATACACAGCGGGAGATTGCGGCTATTGAAGATTCTGTTGATTGTACAACTACAGCCGGCATCAGAAATTATGCGATTCTTTTACTGCTGTCTCGTTACGGTATTCGTGCCAGAGACATTGCAGCATTGTCGTTTGAAAACCTTGATTTTGAAAATGATAGGATTCACTTCACACAGCAGAAAACCGGAGATTTATGGGAAATGGAATTGTTCCCGGAGGTGAAAACCGCATTACAGAAATATATTATGATTGCACGTCCGGAAGTTCCAAACTGCCAAAACGTATTCATAACTGTTTCAATCCCGCATAAACCATTAGACAGTGGTGCGATCAACACCACGATTGGGATGTTAGTAGAAAAATCCGGCGTCAATGTTTCTGAAAAAAGGCATGGCAGCCGTGCTTTCAGATCTTCAATAGCAAGTAATATGGTTAATGACAAGGTTCCTACAGAGGTTGTACGCAAAGTATTAGGGCATGGCACAAAACATGCAATCCGTCACTATACCCGAGTGGATATTGAAAATATGCGACTTTGTCCGATTTCTGCTCCGAAACCAAGCGGTATTTTTGCTGAAATTCTTTCGTGGAAGGAGGATTGCAATGTTTAACAGTTCTCTTGCTCCGGAAATGGCAGCATATATTGATTTGCGAGTCGCTTCTTTTTGTGACACCGTGGTTTCGCATGATAAAAGGACATTGAGGCATTTAGACCAGTATTTAAGTCAAATAGGTTTTCAAGGAAAAAATCTGACCGAAGATGTTTTGACCGCATGGTCAAAAACTCTTTGCGGAAAGAGTAAAACCGTAAAAGAGAAGTTGGGTGTTGTGCGTAGCTTTGGAAGGTATCTAAATTCTTTGGGATATTCTTCCTTTCTTCCGACGCTTCCAAAGGTTAAATCTGACTATATTCCGTATATTTTTTCTGATGAAGAAGTTGCTCTGATTTTTTATTACGCAGACAATCTGAAACCCGTATATCCCAAATTATGCAGTGACTATTTTCAACTAAAGATCCCTATGGCTTTGCGAATTCTATATAGTTGCGGAACAAGACTTCAAGAAACAATGGAACTTAGACGGAGAGATATCGACTTTCAGAACGGAACTATTTTTTTGAAGAAAACAAAATTCTCCAAAGAACGGTTGATACCTGTTCATGAATCCCTTATTGCAATTTTGGAACGCTACTGTTTATTGTTGGGAATTATGCATCAATCGGACGCATTTCTTTTTCCGGGGCAAAAAGCAGGAACCCATTATACTACCAGACAAATGGATACTTGGTTTGCCAAAATATTGAAAGCGGCAGGGATAGATCAGCATGATAGACTACCTAATGAACGAGGGGCTTGTTTACATTGTTTTCGGCATCTTTTTGTGTTGAAGTCAATGCAACAGCTTGAAGCAGCGGGGCATTCTGTGGATCTGAACGATTTACTACTCCCAACCTATCTCGGTCACGAGTGTTTGCTTGATACAGATAAATATTTGCGATTTTCAGGTGTTCAGGTGCCCGAGACTCTTGATGCATTCGAATCTTTTACCGCTGGTTTGATTCCCATTGTGGAGGTGCCCTATGAGGAAGAATAATTCTAATCATGAATTTATGACTTTGCTTGGCAGATTCTTTATCGAATATCTGCCAATTTCTGTGAATGCAAGTTCTAATACTATTGCTTCATACAAATGTGCATTTCGCTTGCTATTTCAATATCTTGATGAAGAGGCAGGTGTCAAAATCGGGCATATTTCATTTGAAATATTGGACTTCGATCTGCTTACCAGATATTTCGATTGGTTAATGCTTACGAGAAAGAACAGTAGAGCCACTGCAAAGCAAAGGTTAGCGGCATTGGCATCTTTTGCTGATTATTCAGAAAGCAGAAATCTTGAAGCTACCTATATTTTCAAAAACAGTCTAAAAAGAATTTCAAAGAAAACCTTCCGAAAGGTAAAAAGCAAACCGCGAAATTCTTTTACAAGAGAAGAACTTGCCATACTTTTTTCACTTCCTGACACCACAGAAAAACTCGGTTGGCGAGATCTTGTTCTCCTATCTGTCATGTATTCCAGCGGAGCGCGTGCACAGGAGATTTGCAATCTTACCGTTAAAGATGTCATGCATGATGAAAAAGGAAACGCAATCCTTACTCTTGTCGGAAAAGGAGAAAAGTCTCGGCGTGTTAAGGTCACTTCGGACGCAACTCAGCTCTTGGATAAATATATTGCTTCAAGAAAAATTGGCACGCAACCTAATAAGCATATTTTCCCAAGTCAGAGAAACGAACACTTGTCAGTAGCTGCAATCGAAGAAATTTTTGAGAAATATACACAAAAAGCCAAGGCGGAACATCCAAAGTTGTTTCGCCACGGTCCGTATACCCCTCATGTTATGCGACACACAACAGCAACACATTTAATTGAATCCGGGGTGCCGTTAGCTATTGTGAAAAATATCCTCGGTCACACATCAATACAAACAACACAAATTTATTTGGATATATCTCAGCAGACCGTTGATCGTTCAATGGAACAATGGAACGAAAAATGGTTTTCAAAGAACACCCAAATTGAAACATTACAATCAAAGGAGGAAAATGATATTCCAGATTTTCTTAAATAGCAAAAAATTATTATTCGAGGAGAGCATAGAAATTTTTGGCATTTGCAGTATTTTCGCGCACTCCTCGAATAACTTAACTCATTTAATTAACGAAATTATCCGAGATCTCGGATAACATTGTGGTCATAATGCGGTACAGCTCGGTATCCTTTGGGAAGCGGTCAACAAAGGGCAGAATGACAGAGCCATAAAAAAGCAGCCCTTCGC
>CAZDOV010000095.1:0-3680 GCA_964507135.1 uncultured Eubacteriales bacterium
TAGATCTTATCGAATACAGTGATGATCCCGCGAAATTTGTGGCAGCAGCTCTAGCTCCGGCTCACGTTTTAAGTGTTGAATTTGACCCCGAAAGCCCAAACGCTTGTGTAGCTGTCGTACCGGATAATCAGCTCTCATTAGCGATTGGCAACCGCGGGCAAAACGTACGCCTTGCTGCAAAACTAACCGGAAATAAAATTGATATTCGCCCGGAAAGCGGATTTTTCGGAGAATAACAAAATTAATCCAAAAGTGAGTGTTGCAAAGTGATTTCAAAAAAAGTTCCGATAAGAAAATGTCTGGCCTGCGGAGCTCATAAGCCCAAAAGTGAGTTCCTTATGATCATCCGCCCACCTAAAAATGAGGATATAACTGAACTGAAGATAAAGGATGGCACATACAAAAAAGAAGGACGGGGATATTACATCTGCAAGTGCTATGAATGTATTAAAAAGGCAAAGAAATGCCGTCGATTGGAGAGATTGTTTTCAAAAATTAAACACAAAGATTGCCCGGAAATGTACAACATTTTGGAAACAGCGGTGACAAAAAATGAATGATCGATTGCTGTCATTTCTAGGAATTATTAGAAAATCTGGAAATCTTGTTTTCGGTATGGATTCAGTCAAAAATGAATGCGCAAAAGATAACGTCAAGTTAGTTCTGGTTACGTTGGATATTTCTCAAAATTCTCTTAAAGAAATATCGCGAGTTAAAAACGAAAAGCCAAACATAAAATTTGAAAAATTGCAGTATTCGAAAGATGAAATTGAACCCATAATAAACAAACACTGCGCAGTGTTTGGCGTTTTAGATGAAAACATGGCCAAAAAAACACTCACTTTGCTGGAGGAAAAATTTAACCACGAACTTGATTTAAATTCAAAAAAATTTAGAAGGAATGATGCTAATGATAAAATATAGAGTTCATGAAATAGCAAAAGATTTGGGCGTTATGAGCAAAGAGGTGCTTGCAGTCCTAAAGGAATACACAGGTGAAACCAGAACTCACATGGCTGCTTTGTCTAATGACGAAATTAATATTGTTTTGGAATATTATACCCAGAAAAATTCAGTAGAAAATTTCGACGAATATTTTGCCTTAAGGAACAATCTTGCAAATAGCTTACAGCCAAAAGAGCAAGAACTGCCAAAAGCTTTGCTTAACGAAAAAGCAATAGATGTTGCTGAAACGTTGCCGGAAAAAACTACAGACAAAAGTGCAAACAACACTGAAAATGATGTTGCAAACGAAGAAGCCACCGTTAAAGATGCGCTTCCAAAAAAACAACACGCAGGCAAAAAAGCGGCACAAGCAAAAGAAAAATTTGACAAAAAAATAATTATCACAGGTTCTACTTCATCAGATAGCGAGGTCGATTCAGTCGTCCAAAACAACGTCGTTGTTAATACGAGAATCGAAAACGTAAACATTGATAAGTATAATGAAAAGTACGATCGCATCGCTGCTGAGAAGCTAGTAACGGATAACACCGTAGCCAAACAAAAAATAGTACAGCGCTCTCAACAACGAAATCGGTTTAAAAGCAGCAAACGTGAAACCGAAGCCGAACGTTTGGAACGCATTGCTGCCGAGCGCAAAGCAAAACCAATTACGATATCTTTGCCCGATGAAATAACGGTCGGAGAACTCGCTACCAAACTAAAAGCGACCGCAATTGACGTTATAAAAAAATTAATGGCAATGGGCGTTATGGCTTCAATCAATGATACCATCGATTTTGACACAGCAAGTTTGGTTGCAATGGAATATCACGCAAAAATCGAAAAAGAAGAAGTCATAACAATCGAAGAAAGAATAATCGACAGCCATGAGGACGACGAAAAAGATCTCATGCCAAGAGCTCCCGTAGTTGTGGTTATGGGGCACGTAGACCACGGTAAAACCTCGCTTTTGGATGCCATTCGTCACGCTGATGTTACTTCTACCGAGGCCGGAGGGATAACACAACATATCGGCGCTTACATGATAAATATTAACAACAGAGATATCACATTTTTGGACACACCGGGTCACGAAGCGTTCACAACCATGAGAGCCAGAGGCGCACAAGTCACGGATATTGCAATTTTGGTTGTTGCCGCGGATGACGGAATAAAACCTCAAACTGTTGAAGCTATAAATCACGCTAAAGCTGCCGGGGTTTCTATGATCGTTGCCATCAATAAGATGGATAAAGAAGGTGCAAATCCTGAACGAGTGCTACAGCAATTGACAGAATACGAAATTCTGCCTGAAGAATGGGGCGGCGATGTTCCATGTGTTAAGGTTTCGGCAAAAACCACAGAAGGCATTGAAGAACTTCTGGAAATGGTGCTCTTGATGGCAGATATGAAAGAGCTAAAAGCCAATCCAAATCGAAACGCTAAAGGCACTGTTATTGAAGCAAAACTCGAAAAAGGCCGCGGACCGGTAGCGACAATTCTTGTGCAAAATGGTACGTTAAAAACAGGTGACGTAATAGTTGCCGGGACTGCTATAGGCAAGGTACGCGCCATGACAGACGAAAGAGGCACGCGTGTTCAATCAGCAGGGCCATCAGTTCCGATCGAAATCACCGGATTAGACACAGTCCCAAATGGCGGAGATATTGTAAATTGCGTGTCTGACGAAAAACTCGCAAGAGAACTCGTTGAAGAGCGCAGGCATAACGCCAAAGAAGCACTTTTCAACAGTAAAGCCAAAGTATCGCTCGACAACCTGTTTGACCAAATGGCCATGGGCGACGTCAAGGAACTCAAACTCATAGTCAAGGCTGACGTGCAAGGTTCAGCTGAAGCCGTCCGGCAATCACTTGAAAAACTTTCCAACAATGAAGTACGCGTAAAAGTTATCCACGCTGCAGTTGGCGCAATTAATGAATCTGACGTAATGCTCGCAAATGCATCTAATGCAATTATAGTAGGGTTCAACGTAAGGCCTGAACCAAGCGCCGCTGAAAGCGCAAAACGCTGCGGAGTTGATATGCGTCTTTACAGAATAATTTATGACTGCATTGAAGAAATTTCAGCCGCTATGAAGGGCCTGCTTGCACCGAAATATAGAGAGGCTCAACTTGGCCGCGCAGAGTGTCGCGAAGTTTATAAAATCTCGAGCGTCGGCGTGATTGCAGGTTGCCACGTTGTTGCAGGTAAAGTCGCAAGAAATGCTAAAATTCGGGTAGTTCGCGATGGAATCGTAATTTGCGAAGATGAAATTTTATCCCTTAAAAGGTTTAAGGACGATGCAAAAGAAGTCGCCCAAGGGTTCGAATGTGGGATTGGTCTGCGAAACTTCAACGATATTAAAATCGGCGACGTTTTTGAGGCCTTTATAATGGAGGAATACAGAGAGGATTAATCAATTAATAAAACTCTACCAAAAGGACGTGAATACATTATGCCAAGCCACAGAAGTCAGCATAATTGTGAAAGCATTAAACGCGAAATCGTCGCCATAATACGTGAACTCAAAGACCCTAGGTTGAATGAGGATTTTATAAGCATTCTAAAAATTTCTTCATCTGACGACTGCTCGCATTTTAATGTGTTTATCAGCGCGCTGGGCGGAATTGAAAAAGCAAGCGAAGCTACGGCTTGTTTGCAGGCCGCAGAAGGTGTTATTCGAAAAAAGCTCGGCGAAAAATGCCGCATTAGGTATATTCCCAATCTCAAATTTA
>CAZDOV010000096.1:0-3669 GCA_964507135.1 uncultured Eubacteriales bacterium
CACGCGGAAGAGATCTGGAAAGGCACATATACATTGCAGGATATTTGCAAATATCGCGCACCATAATTTTTTGCAACACATTTTTGTTCAAACTAATTTTATTATTCTTAAGATTAGAATTCACGTAAATTTCCCGTGCAGCATGGCCATCACCTTCATAGTGATACTTTATTTTAACTTCATGGATATATGGGGTTATATAATTTGCGTAAAAATCAAATTGGTCCTTCATTTTTGAAACCCTTGCTCTTATGAAGTTACCTTCACTCGAGCCAACTGAAATCGATTCAATATCATCAGGACATTTGAACTTCAAAATCCTTTGTGTTTCCTTCATATCTTTTTGAACCGTAAAAAACTTTTCTGCACTTTCGTCAGGTGTTAAAAGCGCCCAGCCCTTGCCGTTCCAATATTCCCATTTAACTTTACGGATTTCGATATCTTTTGGATCCAAGTCGGCAAAATCGACATCGCTCATTATTATTTTATACTTTTTCCCCGGCATTTCGGCATCGGTTTTTACTTTAACAAATTGCATATCAACCAAAATTTCTATAATTGCGCCCTTTTTAGTCAGTGCCTCATCGCACTTTATTGCAAAATTACTGTAAAGTGTATATTGCTCCTCAAACGGGAAAAAATCCATACTTGCGACTTCGGCGTCGCCTGAAAACATATCTTCAGCGCTTAATTCTTGAGACACAGTATGATATTTTATGGAGGTCAATGACAAACCATTATCTGGGACTTTTTTAAAGCAGCATCTCACATATCTCGATTCGTCGTCCATAATCGCTGTGGGTTGTGTCGAACTATTAAAACGCACTCTTACTCCAAATTCAGTTTTTTCGGTATTCTCGATTTCTGCCCAATTTTTTCCATCATAATATTCCCAGACCACATTTTCTTTGTCAGAAAAAAGCTCTGGCAACTTTTTTTGATTTTTTGCTGAAAAACTATCATAAAACGAAAATTCAATATCTGTCTTTGACATATTGAAAATCACTTCATCACCAATATAAATTTCATGGCGCTGAAGATTATCGTAATATAAATTATCAAAAATTCTGAAACTTCCTACTTTGGGATTTTCTGAATCTTCTTCTGAATCCTCTTTTGAAGATTCGTCGTCTTTCTTTTTATCGTTTCCCCCTAATTCGGGAGCCGTATAAACGCATCCGATAAAATCCGAATCCGGTTCCGTGAAATATATTTTTTGAATGGAAGTGTCCACAGCGGTAAGAGAATCTATGGTTTCATATATAACTGATCCGTCATCAGTATCTGCATCAGCGTAAACTGATGAACCTTTTTCGATATACAAAGGCTCACTGCCAGGCGAAGTCCTGACTGTTATCACACCTTCAGCCGGCGACGCGGGGCGAAGCTTTGTCCCGATCGTATTTAAAAATGTTAAGTAATAGTTATACGACATCCTATTATATTTCGTGATCGTGTTTTCCATCATTTTGCTGTAAACTTTGCTGAACGTAACGCCGAAATCATCTCCGTTTTCGTCGAAACCCCACTCAGGAGTATATTGAGCGGCTAAATTTTTTATTTCTACCATTATGTCATCTGCACTACGACTGTCGAATTTGGGTACGTTACTCATTTACACAGAGCCATTTAAAATATACTTAATGGCCCGATTCACTCCTTTCAGCACGAATTTTAAATAATTTATTGTTCAAAATCAGTTATCACTTTGTTTACACGTTCTTGCGTCGGCTCCAAATCGGTTATGTAGTCAATCTGCGTATTTAGAGAAGAAACAGTTCCGTTTTTTGCCTGAACGTCTACGTGCAAATCCCTTATGTGATTTTCCCACTTTCTGATAGAATGTTCTACCTTATCTTTTAAATCCGAAATTATTCTAGGGCTTATTACTTCGAACATAAATGGCCGTAAATCAGTCCCAAAATTTTCAACTATTTTTCTTTCATGCGGACGCGTCTCTAAAATCATTCTCACGGATTGCTTTATATTTTCGTTATCTTCAACGGTTTTAATCTTTCCTGTGTTTTCATCAACTTGAATAGGAAACTTCCAACCTTTAATAACCGCCATTTGCATTGCCCCCCTCTTAACCTATTTTCACCATACTTCCATTTAAATTCAGAATACCATTTGCTTTGACTGTTACTTCAGGTGCAGTCAACTGAGCGCTTGAACTTGCACTAAACTTTGCAGTACTTTTAGAACTAACTTCCACAGAATTTCCACTTATATTCATTGCTTTTCCTGAGCTAATTGTACATCCTCCTTGCGCGGCACTTAACTTTAACTGATTTTCGGCATTCAATGTAATATTTTTAGCTTTTATACTTACGTTGCCTTCATTAAAATTAAATACGATAGAGTACTTACCGTCTTTGCTGCTAATCTTAAACAAACCGTTTTTATCGTCAAAAACAACAGAGTTACTTTTTTTATTATTGTCTTCTTTCCCACTTATAGTTAGCGAAGAATTTTTCTTACCCTCTTCAATTTTGATTTGCATACCGCTTTCTGTTTTGTGCAGTTTTATATCGTTGTCCTTATCGACCTTATAGGGAGGAGGATTATTTTTGTCCGGAATACAACCGATAATCAAAGGATCTTCTAAATTACCGTCTATAAAAGTAACAATGACTGTATCGCCTACTTTTGGAACAATTACCGTTCCAAAATCCTTCCCGGCACTATTCGTAATAACAGGTACATCATTCAGTATTATTTCCCCCAGCCCGTACAACTCAACCTGAACTCTGTTAAACTCATCTCCTTTGCCTTTTTCTCCACCTACTTTTTTCACTACTCCTTTTGTTACCCCAAATATCTGTGTATTCATAGTTTGCTGCATATATAAACTTACCCCTTTTCCATAGAGTCGCTCGATTTATTAACAATTTATCTTTAACTTACTTAAATATCAATTTTGCTGGCACTCAGTTCAAAAGTTGTAGTGTAACTATTCTGGACTGCGCTACCGCAATAATGAACTATACGAGTCACAATATACTGGCCATTTATTGGTTTACCGTAATTTTCTAATTTTATCTTATCACCCAAATTCACGTCTAACCTGCCCCTTGTTACGACTTGCACCTTAACTGCATTCGAAATTCGCTTGGTACATATAGCATTTACACGACATTCCATTTCTTGCTTTTCTTTAACACTGTTCACAGATATAGCTATACTTGTTTTAGCATTTCTTGATATCACCTCATTTATCGATTTCCCTTTTCCGATATTAAACTTGTCAATACTACTCCCATTGGCGCTAGCGCTTATTATCTTTGATTTTTCGTTGCTGGGAGCCGTTTCGTTCGCACCTTCTACGGTAACAGATGTCGGCACTCCATACACACTAGCAGAATAATTCAAACTTATAACCTCTGACATATCCCCTTTTGAAACGTCGCCACTGAATGCTATTGTTTTTGATCCGGAAAGTTTAGTAAGGTCACCAAATTTAGCTTCGTTGTCGCTACTAATAAAAAACACAGACCCTGACGAATCAGCCACTTTACGAAAAAAATCATAGTCACTTTCGTTCACCTGGCACAGCGCACTTTTCACTTTAAAGTCTTTGCTTAAAGAAACTTTTGTGCTTGCTATTCCGCAGGAGCTTTTATGTTTATCTAGCGCTTCTTTTATTATTTTTGAAAAGTTTTTATTGTT
>CAZDOV010000097.1:0-3635 GCA_964507135.1 uncultured Eubacteriales bacterium
AACGTAGTGTTTATCATAATTTGCAAGAGTAAATTAGCTTTGCTCAGCACTATTTGTTCGCGCTGCCAGATATATTCCGATTCTACGCTTGAGTCCGGAAAAATCTCCAAAGAAATTTTGGAAATCACGCATAAAATTGTTGAGGCAAGGTCAAGAAACGACGCTAAAGAAATTATGAAAATCATTTCGAGTGCGCCAAATGATAGAGAATATTTGAAGATTTTATTAGAAAACGCTCTCGAAGAGTTGATTTTTGAATTTGCGCAAAATCAAGATAATGCTGAAGAATTCGGAGAAACAATCGATGATATATCGTATTTAATCAAACATTCAGATAAGAATATCAACATCAATCTATTCAAATGCCAAATCATATCAAGTTTGGTAAGATAAGATACTAGAGTAACGTAGGGATGTGGAACATGGACATAATTGGTGTAAGATTCCGCGAAGTTGGGAAGATACATTACTATCTTTGTAAGTCGGGGAGCGTTGAATTCAAAGATATGGTAATAGCGCGCACTCGACTTGGAGTTGAGTGCGGAACGGTTGTTGCTGTTAAAAGAGCTTGGAAGGATAAGTCAAAATTGCCGAGTGAGTACATTATTCGCAAGGCAACTTCAGAAGATTTAAAGTCACTTAAATCTAAGCGTGGCGAAGAATTGGCGGCCATGGAAATTTGCAAAAAAAAGATAATTGCTCATCGTTTGAAAATGAAACCAGTGGATGCTGAATATATTTTTGATCGCAGTAAGTTTGTCTTATATTTTGTGGCTGAATCTCGTGTGGATTTCAGAAAGCTCGTTAAAGATCTTGCGTATATTTTTAAAGTTCGCATTGAACTTCGGCAGATAGGGATTCGTGACGAAACAAAGATGCGCGGTGGATTGGGGGTTTGTGGAAGAGAACTTTGTTGTTCGACTTTTTTAAATGATTTTCAAGTAGTTTCTCTCAAGATGGCAAAAGATCAAAATCTTTCAATGGCTCCATCAAAGTTGACCGGTGCGTGTGGAAGATTAATGTGTTGTCTCAAATATGAGGAAGATACATACAGAGGCGTTTTGCAAATGATGCCGAAAATTGGCAGTGAAATCGAAGTCGCGCCAGGTGAGAGAGGTACTGTTATCTCTCAAAATGCTGTGGAAGAAAGTTTCGAGGTTGAAATACAAACTTCACAAAACATTTGTGAGCGGCGAAAAATCAAGCTTTTTGAGTTAGAAAGTTTGAATTAAAGGCCAGTTGACTTTTGAGTTAGGATAGTGTAAAATGATTGGCAAAGACAATAAAAAATGTGGGTGCAAAAATTGAAAAAGAACGATTTAAAAACACGATATCATGATTTGAAAAGGCAACTTTTAAGCAAAAGCTTTGAGGGCATGAATGAGCGTCAGCGGGAGGTCGTTTTCAGTATAAATGGCCCTGTTATGGTTTTGGCCGGGGCAGGGAGCGGTAAAACTACAGTTTTGATCAATCGTATCGTAAATATGGTCAAGTTTGGGAATGCTTATTTTGATGAAAGCATTCCTGAAGAGTTGAGCGTAGAGACGATAGCTCAGATGGAAAGTGTTTTGAAGTGCGGTGGAAATGCAGGAAATCTCGAAGAACTGATTGCGCGTGACAAAGTGAAACCGTACAATATTTTGGCGATAACTTTCACCAATAAAGCTGCAAATGAATTAAAAAACCGCCTTTCCAATGCTCTGGGTGAGTTGTCAGGTGATGTTTGGGCTTCGACGTTTCATTCTCTTTGCGTACGGATATTGCGTGCACATGCTGATAAGCTAGGGTATACGTGTCATTTTGCCGTTTACGATGGTGACGATTCAAAGCGTATAATCAAGGAATGCCAAAAAGTTTTGAAGATAGATGATAAATTACTTCCGATTAAGAAAATCGGTTATGAGATTTCGCACGCAAAGAACCGGTTGGTGAGTTGCTCTGATTATAAGAATTCATCCCAAAAAGATTATTGTTTATCAGAAATATCAAACGTTTATGAAATGTATCAGAAAAAGCTTATCGAATCCGATGCGATGGACTTTGATGATTTGATATGCAATGTGATTAAATTATTTAAAACTTATCCGGAACTACTTGAGCATTACCAAAACAAGTTCAAATATATTATGGTTGATGAGTACCAAGATACGAACCATGCACAATTTGTTTTGATTGATACTTTGGCGAGCAAGAATAAAAATTTATGCGTTGTTGGTGACGATGATCAAAGTATATATAAGTTCCGTGGTGCAACAATCAAAAATATAATGGATTTTGACAATAGATTTCGAGGCGCGAAAGTCATTAGACTTGAACAGAATTATCGTTCTACTAAAAATATTTTAAGTGCTGCAAATGCAGTTATTGGGCATAACTCCAGGCGGAAAGGGAAAACGCTATGGACTGAAAATGAAACGGGCGAAAAAATAAGAGCACATACGGCTTACAGTGAACATGACGAGGCAAGTTTTATGGCGCAGACCATTCAAGAGCGCATCGCTAAAGGTGAGCACTACAGCGATTTTGCCATTCTTTATCGTATGAATTCACAGTCTAATGTGATTGAAAAGATTTTTGTAAAGCGTAATATTCCTTATAGGGTTCTTGGTGGTATGCGTTTTTATGAACGCAAAGAAGTTAAGGATATGCTGGCATACCTCAGCATTATTGATAACCCTCATGACGAGGTCAGGCTTCGCAGAATCATTAATCAGCCTCGCCGATCAATCGGTGATCGCACTATAACTCAGACTGCTGAAATTGCTGCCCGAACCGGAATGACTATGCTTGATGTTATTCGTGATTGTGAGACTTTTGAAAGTTTGCAAAGGGTTTCGTTTAAACTTAAAGCTTTTGCGGATTTGATTGATGGCCTTATTGCAGAGTCAAAAAAATCGGATGTTACACTTCACGATCTTTATAACATAATTTTGGGCAGGACGGGTTATTTGGCTTTTTTAAAGTCGGAACGTGAAAGCTCTGAAAGTAGAATTGAAAATGTTAACGAGCTTTTGAGCAATATTATCAAATATGAGGAAGAAAATGGTGAAAACGCCACTCTTTCGGGATTTTTAGAAGAGGTTACGCTGCTTTCTGATGTGGATAATTATGATGCAAACGCCGATGCAGTCGTTATGATGACATTGCATTCTGCTAAAGGTTTGGAGTTCCCAAATGTGTTTATTCCCGGCTTTGAAGAGGGGATTTTCCCTGGATTACAGTTTGCAGATGATGACGACAGCGAGGTCGAAGAAGAGCGCAGACTTGCTTATGTCGGAATCACTCGTTCTCGAAAAAAATTATATATCTTGAATTCTGATAGTAGGATGATTTTTGGTAGTACTTCTCATAATCAACCTTCGCGTTTCTTAGATGAGATACCTAAGGAACTGCTTGAAAAGACTAAGTCGAAAGATTGGAAAGATCTCAAAAAAGGGGAAGAAATCCCACGCTCAGCTCAAGAAATAAAAATACGTTCGGTTGCTGCGGCACATCATTTTGGCCAAGTTTCAGGTGGACGCAGAGTTGCTGAAAAATCGTCGTCTGCTGCTTTGAAGTATGTCGTTGGCGATAGGGTGCGGCATGCCGTATTTGGTGTTGGTACGGTCGTTTCAGTGACGCCGGTTTCTGGCGAT
>CAZDOV010000098.1:0-3626 GCA_964507135.1 uncultured Eubacteriales bacterium
TTTTTTTATGATGTAATCCCGCGCAGTTTTTATGGCATCTTCAGAAATTCTAAGCGAATCCGTTCTCATATACGTGATTAGCCCCGTAGAGCCCATACCACTAACTTCTACACCTTCGTAAAGTTCTTGCGCTACTTTCATCGTACGCTTAGCTTGAAAGCCGAGTTTTCTTGAAGCCTCTTGCTGCAAAGTGGAGGTCGTAAACGGAGGCGGCGGAGATTTTCTGCGCTTTCCTTTTTTTAATTTTGATACAAAATACGTAGCATCCTGAAGTTCGCTCAAAATCTTTTGAGCTTGCTCCCCATTTTCAATTTCGATTTTCTTGCTTTTATCGCCATAAAACGAAGCGGAAAAACACCTACGCGATCCTTTTGGAATAAATGACGCATCAATGGACCAATATTCCTTGGGAACAAACTTGCGAATATCATTTTCGCGATCAACAATTACTCTCAAAGCGACAGATTGTACTCTCCCGGCGGATAAACCTCGATAAATCTTTTTAGATAAAAATGGGCTGAGCTTATAACCAACTAATCTATCCAAAACCCTACGTGCTTGCTGAGCATCAACAAGTTGTAAATCAACTGTCCTGGGTAAACTTATTCCATTGTTCACGCCTGCTTTCGTTATTTCATTAAAAGTAACGCGATTTTCTTCAGCGAGATCAAGATCTAAAATATAAGCCAAGTGCCACGAAATTGCCTCCCCTTCGCGGTCAGGGTCCGTAGCAAGAAAAACTTTTTCTGATTTTTCAGCTTTTTCTTTAAGGCTTTTTACAAGCTCCTCTTTGCCTTTTATAACAGAATATTTAGGTTCGAAATTCTTTTTCACATCAACACTGAGCCTTTTTTCCGGCAAATCACGGACGTGCCCCATAGATGCAACTACGTCATATCCACTCCCTAAATATTTTTTTATTGTTTTAGCTTTCGCTGGAGACTCTACTATAACTAAATTACTCATAATTCTTCCATCCAAAAATAAATTTTTCAAAGGTCATTATATATCATCACAAAGCAAAAAAGTATACATGTTCATAGCACTTCGTAATATTTTCCCGGCAAAGATGCGATAAATCCCAAAAGTTCCAGTTCCGTAAGAGCTGCAACCAACTCGTGCATCGGTCTATCTAACGATTCAGCTATTCTATCAACATGAATTTTGCCATTTGAAATCAAATCAAAAACTAATTTTTGCATTTCGGATAAGTTTGATACCTCTTTTTGCTTAGCGGTATAGCGACGTTCTTGAGGTGCCTCTATGATGTCATTTTTAAAATTTTTAAATTCGTAAGATTTTTTTGAAGCCCTATGCGAGCCGAACGCAAAATGATTTTGCGGAGTTCTTCGGATTCTATACTCTTCCAGAACTTCGCTAGCTGAAGATACCACTCTTGCCCCATCTCTTATGAGTGAAACGCTCCCACTTGCACATAAATTTTCGGCAAGCGGAGGAATTATGTAAACATCCCTATTTTGCTCATTAGCTAAATTAGCAGTTATTAGCGATCCACTTTTTTCCCCTGCTTCTGCAACTACTGTCCCCAATGCAAGACCTGAAATAATCCTGTTTCGAATTGGAAAATTAGTGCTATACGCAGGTGTACCAGGAGAATATTCAGACACCACTGCCCCGGATTTTTCTATTTGCTTCCTCAGAAACGCTTTACCGGGTAAATATGAGTAATCTAATCCACATCCTAACACACATATTGTCCTTCCACCGTGTTTCAAAGTACTGTCATGCGCTATAGAGTCTATCCCCATTGCGCCTCCACTAACAACAACAGCACCGTTTTTTGCAAATTCCTCACAAAATTCTCGGGCCATTATCGCTCCGTATTCAGATGCTTTGCGCGTACCTACAACAGCAATACTAACCGCATTATCCAAACATTCTAAATCACCTCTAACATATAGCACGGCAGGCGGATTGTCAATTTGCTTTAGTAGATACGGAAAACGCTTGTCGGCGTAACTGATAGCTTCGCATTTGATAAACTTGCATTTTTTTATTATCTCCTTGGCTTGCCAGATTGTAGTGCTTTTCATTTTTTCTATTTCTTTATTGCTAAAAATCCCGCAAATACGCCATTCTTGCTCACCTCCTACGTAAAACTCTTCTATGTCATCATAAAGGTCCGCAACTAATTTGACTTTGTGACTTCCATATCTCAGCGCTTGCTGAAGCCAAATCCAATAAACCAAGTCTTCCATTAAGCCACTCCTCCTTTTATCATTTCCCAAACTACTATTCCTACTGCGGTAGATACATTAAGCGATTCGGCATTTGGATTCATAGGAATAGTCAATTTTGCATCACTATTCAAAAATGTTTCTTCGGTAATTCCGTTACCTTCATTTCCAAAAATCACCGCACATTTTTTACTGAATATTTTTTCTGTACCTAATATTTCTGCGTCATCTGACGGAGCCGTAGCGTAAATTTTATAATTTTTGTTTTTCAAATCGCTGAGAAACTTCACAAAATTTTCTTCGATTTTCACGTTTAAACGAAAAATCGCACCCATACTCCCACGCAAAACTTTTGGATTATAAATATCACAGCTGCTACCGGAAATAACCACGTTCTGTAAACCTAATGCATCACAAGTCCGGAAGATACTTCCTAAATTTGACGGGTTTTGAATATTTTCAAGTAAAATCAAGCTTTTTGAGTAATCTATTTCCGATTGCGAAATTTTAATTTTACAAATGCAAACGATACCTTGTGGAGTATCGGTATCTGAAATACATTTCATAACGTCTTCGGAAACTTCAAAGTTTTTCTGAGACGAATCAATTATATTGGCCATTGTTTCGCGAAACTTATCCAAGCATTTTTTTGTATAAAAAACCGTTCGAATCTCCGCCCCGCTGTTTATGGCATCAGCGCAAAGGCGGACGCCTTCAATAGCAAATGCGCCTTCCTCCTTCCGGAATGAAGACAAACTTAAAAGTTTTTTCGCGTATTTAATATTTGAATTATTCCGGCTGGTTATCACTTCGTTCATGCTCTCACCTCGTGCAAATGTGGGTCAAACTTTTATTTCATTATACACAAAAAGATGATTTATCAACAATGTAGCGCCATTACCTTAACGCACCTACTCAATAACAAAGCCTGGCCTTTCAAACTTCAAAAACGATTGTACACATATCCCTCGGTTTGAACTTTAAATTTGAAACGTGATAAAATGTTTAAAATAGCTAGAATCGCAAATCGCCAACAAGAAAGATGGTGTATATTTTATGAACTTAAGCAGATTTATTTCACATAAAACTAGAAAAGCGCACAGGCAAATAGCAAAAGCTTTGTTCGGCAGACAAAAAATTGATTTCGCCGAGAAATTTAACGTAAATACATCTAAACTTACAGACACAAACGATATATTACTAACACTAAAAAACACATTAGATTCATCATCGAAATCACAGATAGATAAAAAATCGTTAAACGACAAAAGAAAGGACATCTTAAAAGCTATTTTAGGGACCGAAGGCACCGAAGGTGCGGCATACCAATTAAGCAAAAGCATATATACGTCTAGAAATAGCAATTTTAAAAAAATTTTTGAAGAAATGAAGTACGAAAGTAACCAGATCTATATAAACGGAAAAACC
>CAZDOV010000099.1:0-3602 GCA_964507135.1 uncultured Eubacteriales bacterium
GGTCGCTGGGCAATTGGTGTGGATATGGATCAAAGCAAACTTGCTCCGAATAATGTTTTGACTTCTGCGATAAAAGATGTTGGGAAAGCAGTGGGTATCATATCAACCCGTGCGATGAATGGCGAAAATTTGGGTGGCAAATCGTTCTCTTTTGGCATAGAAGATGGGTGCGTCGGTATACCTGATGATAATCCGAATATTAGCAGCGATATCCAAAATAAAGTGAAAAAATTGCAAGAAAAAATTTGTAGCGGCGAGATTTCTCCTCCCGGTACGCCGGAAAAATATGATGCTTTTTTAAAAAAATTGATTTAGTCAGGAGGTAAAGGGGATTTATGCGTGATATCAGCAAAGAATATGCGGTTCAAATGCGCGGCATAACTAAATATTTCGGGCCGTATAAAGCACTTGATAGCGTTAATTTGGATGTTGCAAAGGGCGAAATTCATGCTATTCTTGGGGAAAATGGAGCAGGTAAAAGCACGCTCATGAATATTCTTTATGGCATGTATGGCGCAGATTCGGGTGACGTTTACTTGAACGGTCAACCGGTATGCATAAAAAAACCTAGTGCAGCGATTGCTCACGGGATTGGAATGGTTCACCAACATTTTATGCTCGTTGAAAAGTTCACTGTTTTACAAAATATTATTTTAGGTAATGAACCCACTAATGCGTGGGGCGTTTTGAATATGCGCCAGGCGCGCAAAAAAGTGATCGATATTATCGAACGCTATGGCTTGAAAGTTGATTTGAAGAAAAAAGTAAAAAATATTTCTGTTGGTATGCAGCAAAAAGTTGAAATTTTAAAAGCACTTTATAGAGGCGCAGAAATTTTGATTTTAGATGAACCCACAGCTGTTCTCACTCCCATGGAAGTTGACGAGCTTTTGGAAACAATGATTAGTCTTAAAAATGATGGAAAAACAATAATAATTATTACTCATAAGCTTAAAGAAATAAAAAAGTCCACTGAAAAGTGCACAATAATTCGCAAAGGGCAGTTTATAGATGAAGTCGCTGTGAAATCGGAAAGCGAACAGAGCCTTGCCGAAAAAATGGTTGGGCGCAAGGTTAAGCTTTTGGTGGATAAAAAAGAAAAAACTCCTGGAGATACGATTTTCGAAATTCAAAATTTAAGCGTTCGGTGCGAACGTGGGATCGAAACCGTGAATAATCTTTCAATGAGAATCCGAAGCGGAGAAATCTATGGCCTTGCAGGAATTGAAGGTAATGGTCAAACGGAGCTGTTGCAGTGTATTTTGGGCCGAAGATATGCTCATTGCGGTAAAATTATTATGAATGGGCATGAAATTCAAAACACAAACACCAAAAACGTTTTGGAACATAAAATTTCATTTATTCATGCCGATCGTCATAAATATGGGTGCATTTTGGATATGTCCGTTGCGGATAATTTGATAATGGAAAAATATAGAGAAAAACCGTTTAGCGTTAATGGCTTTTTGGATTATGAACAAAGAGATAAATTTGCCGAAAAAATAATTAGTGAATATGACGTAAGACCCGCTAAATGTAAACACAAAAAAATCCGTGGGCTTTCAGGCGGGAATCAACAAAAGCTCGTAATAGGGCGCGAAATAGCGAATAATCCCGATTTGCTGATTGCTGTTCAGCCAACACGAGGGCTCGACGTCGGAGCAATTGAATACGTTCACAAAACGCTTGTTAATCTCCGTGATCAAGGCAAAGGTATTCTGCTAATTTCTTTGGAGCTTGACGAAATTTTGAACGTTGCAGACCACATAGCGGTGATATATAACGGCTCAATAGTCGGAGAATTCGACCAGCAAGAGGCTGACGAACATATGATCGGGTTACTTATGGCCGGAGGTAAGATCAATGACTAAGAACATAGCTAAATTTTTAAAAACGAAATTTATGTGCACGTGTATTGCTGTGTTTTTTGGGTTCGCAGTGGCGTGTTGTATACTTTTAGCAACGGGATATAGCCCATCGCTTTCGATGGCGGTTATGTTTAACGCGATATTTTCTAGGCCTAAATTCATAATCAACGTTATTTTGAAAAGTACGTCGATAATCCTGACTGGGTTGAGCGTGACGTTAGCGTTTAAATCCGGACTTTTCAACATGGGCGCAGAGGGACAATTCATTGCCTCGACGATTGTTTCTGCAATAGTTGGAATAAAATGTGATTTCCATCCAATAATTCAAATCCCACTTGTAATTTGTTCAGGGGTCCTTGCCGGTGCGGTGATGGGCGGAATTGTTGGGTGGCTTAAGGCAAAATGTGGAATTCACGAAGTCATTACTAGTATAATGTTCAATTGGATCGCGCTTTATATGTGTAATTTTGTTGCAAATTCCGATACTTTCCACAAGCCAGATAGCGATGGCACGTTCCCTATCAATAGGTCTGGTCAAACGCTTTTGTTTTACGACTGGAAGTTTTCGCCAGACGGACGAAGCTTTCTTCAGGATCATCCGATGTTAAATGATATAATTTTAAAAACGGATTTCAGTTTAAACTTTTTGGTCGCAATTGCGATGGCCGTAATTGTATGGATGATAATTTATAAAACCAAAAAAGGCTACGAATTCAGAGCATCAGGGCTTAATCCGGATGCTGCTCAAAACGCCGGAATTGACGTGACGCGAAATATATTTTACACTATGTTGATTTCAGGAGCGCTTTCCGGTCTTGCGGGAGTGCTGACAATAACCGGTAGTTCATCGCCAGTTTTGCACGTACTTTCAGCTTTTGAAAATTATGGTTTTAACGGTCTTTCGGTAGCCTTAATTGCTGGGAGTTCGCCTATTGGATGCATATTCGCCGGGTTTATGTTCAGCGGGCTGATTTACGCCGGTCAAACTCTGCAGTCAAAGGTTGGCGCACCGTCAGATATAGTCAATATCATGATTGGAACAATTGTATTTTTCGTAGCGCTTGTTAGGATTATCCCTGTATTGGTGAACAGATTCTTAGAGAAGGAGGAGAGAAAAAATGCTCGGTAGTATATTAATTGCACTTTCGATAACGCTTATGTATTCTGCGCCCTTGACGTTCGCAGCAATCGGCGGGGTTATTTCTGAAAGATCGGGCGTTGTTAATATCGGCATTGAAGGTATGATGAGCATAGGTGCATTGACGGGTGCTGCGGTAGGGTATTTTACGCACAGCGCTTGGCTTGGATTGATTTGTGCAGGGCTCGCCGGAGGCGCGCTGGCGCTTTTGCACGCAATTGCTTCGGTTAGTTTCCGCGCGGACCAAACCGTTTCTGGAATAGCAATAAATCTCATTGGGCCTGGCCTTGCGTTGTTTTTATCAAGATATTTTTTTGACGGCGCCTCGATTACTTATCCCGTGCCCGAAAAATTACCTAAGCTTGTTAATTTTTCATATTTAAAAGGCACGCCTTTGGCAAATTTTAACATCGACGTAAGTGTAGTGATGGCTTTTTTGGTTGTATTGGCGACATGGTTTGTTATGTATAAAACAAAATGGGGACTACGCATACGAGCTTTGGGCGAGCATCCCGCGGCCGTTGATACTCTCGGCGTTCCGGTTTATCGTTCCAGATACGCTTGCGTTGTTGTTTCGGGGATTTTAGCCGGAATTG
>CAZDOV010000100.1:0-3577 GCA_964507135.1 uncultured Eubacteriales bacterium
ACAGTCTATTATTGCAAGGCTCAGAAAAATTTATGCTGCCAATGCGCCGAAGGCAGATAATAATATGCAGCAGCAAGCCCAAATTATAAATGAATTCGAGCACTCCAAAGGGGGCTCAAAGGATGCGGGTATTAACAACTTGAAAGACCAACGTTTGGCAATAAAACTGACGACAACGTTGAATTTTGCCACGGCACAAAATGAAATGGACAAAATCAACAGACAGCTGCTCGAATTAGAGAAGAAAAGCAAATATTTTACCGATGTTCAAAAGAATACATGGCAGTGTAAATACGCGAGCAAAATTGTGCCGAAGTATAAAGGCATTTATGAAACATTCGGTTTTAGTACAGATTTTAATGAATTGGCTTTGGGTATAATCGGTACAGAAAATATGGAAAATCACCACCATTATTCCTTCTGGGCAGCACATGACAAATCTTGGAGAGACTCATGGTCTCCTAGCGCTTCTGGACGCACTGGCAGTCGATACAATTTCTTGTTCAAGGATAGCGATGGGGAAAAACACGCTTTGAAAACAACACTGGACGAAGTTTTGGATGCACGCGCCGGTATGGTGTTTAATCTTCTTTTAAAAACTATAACAAGGAATGGCGAATCTGAGCTATATGATTTACCAGCCAAAATTAGTGCAAATGCAGACCTCATTGAACAAGTGGCCAACGAGATTCGAAACATGAATACTTATCATCAATGCTCTGGTGATGTTTTCAAAAAAATGTTAGAAACTAAATCTGTAGTGAGTTTGGACCGTCTGCGCAGCCCATTCGTCGGGAAAACTGACGAAGAAACACTGCAAATTGTGTGGGACTCTTTGTCTACAACAACGACGACAGACAAACCAAAACCTGATAACGACTTTAAGCAATTACTGGATAACTACGACGCCCCTGGAGTTGCAGACTTTTTGAAGACGTGCGTCGGTGGAGAACGCTTTCGCCAAATTAGCCACACAACCATCAGTCCCTTGATCATTCATGGTACGCCTGCTGAGTCTTTGCGCTGGCCTATTCCAGTTTTTGTTGGTACATCTGGTTCGGTCGGCAAGGTTGATAATAAGTTTCAAAATGCTGCTAATTCGGTGCAAAACTATATGAATAATGCAAACCAAACTAGTCTGGTTAATTGTGTTCCAGGTGGGCTTGCAACACCCGTAGACGCTAGGGCTGGAACAGATAAAACGGTATTTAGCATTCTTGGTGGGAATAAAGAGGCCATCAATGAATATGCGTTGGGAGGCGAAACTGGGAAAAAAGGCTGCATAATTGAAATCCCGAAGGAATGTGTGTCGTATGTGTCGCCATATGCTATGGCGTTAGATGCGGGTAATGGCCTTAGTACTAAAATAACCTCACATCCTAACGCATTCGCAGTTGCAAATCCATCCGACAATAGGTGTATAGATAAATTATTAACCTTAACAATTAAAAACGTGAATGCAGATCGAGGGTTAATTGCATTTTCGGATAGTCCAGAAGTTGCCACCGAGTGGGCAAGCCATTGTGGTGATGAAAAATATATTTTTAAATTAGAAGAACACAAAGACGCATATGGAAACAGGAAGGTAATTAGAAATGATAAATTTTACAGACCGCGAACGCTTAGCGGTGATACAGAGTACGAAATTGACTATGTGAGTAAAGAACTCCAAATAAGCCAAAATCTGCGCTCGCGGCATCTATACCCGCGCAATAAAGCGTGTGCTACGGCGCTTGCAACTTATATGTTCTGCCAACACGTGATTTTAAATAATGGCAACCCCCCAAAGAGCGTGCAAGATGTACTTGAAACAAACTATAAAACAGTCGGTTCTCACGCGTGCATAGAAGGCCATTCCCCTGGCGAAATCCCGCTAGGTGGTGGCGGAATTACGCGAGTTTTGATGATTGGATACGATGAAACAAATAAAGACGATAAAAAAGTTATAGAACAAGCTCGCAATCAAGGGCTGAAAGTTGCTTGCGTTAAAAAAGTACCCGAATCGCGTGCGAAATTTATCGAAGAGTTTAACAAATGCGAATGATTCTAGCTCACGTTAAAATAGTATCGTGCCACGAATTTTGCGTGGCACGATTTTATCCAATGTGTCGTAAAAAATTCCTTGCTTTAGCTATGGGGAGTGTTAAAGGATGATGCAGATAAGGCCGTTGCATCCCTCGTTGATGATTCTCTCGATTGTTTCTTTTATCTTATTTCTTGCATCAGTCGGCATGCGATAAAGCTTATTATGCAAGCCTTCATTTACGAGCTCGTGGAGAGATTTTCCGAATATGTTTGATTCCCAAATTTTGGTTGGGTTTTCTTCGAATTCTTTTAACAAATACATCACGAGCTCTTCGGATTGTTCTTCAGAACCAACTATAGGTGTGACTTCGGTAGTGATTTGGGTTTTGAGCATATGTATTGATGGCGCGGAAGCACGCAAACGAATACCATATTTGCCGTTTTGCTTTATTATTTCCGGTTCGTCGAGCGAAAGCTCGTTCATCGACGGCATGACTATTCCGTAACCCGATTCTTCAACATCGTCATACACCGCGGAGATTTTCCCGTATTTTTCTTTGAGCCGCGCAAGGTCCATCATGGAATCCATCAAGGCGCATTCATCCTTTATTTCTATTCCGGTTTTTTCGCTCAAAATTTTGAAGAATAAATCGGGTTTTAGTTCGGCCTTTATTTTTGCGGCACCTTTGCCGAGATCCACAAATTTAATTTCGGAATCCGTTATGACGTCGCAGCTTTTCAGACCTTCAGTGATTTTTTCCAATTCATTTATTTTTGCGATATTTTTTGCAGAGTTTTTCACGCAGTCATATATTTTGCTGCGGAGCCAATGATTTGGTTCAAGCGAAGAAATCCATCCGGGGATATCAATTTGTACCTCTTTAACCGGAAATTCGAAAAGAATTTCAGCGAGTATTCTTTTAATTTCGTTTTCGTTGATTTCCGTACAGTCCAAAGGTATTACGGGTACGGCGTATTTTTGTTCGAGAGTCTTTGCGAGCGATCTTGTTTTCTCGGAGTATGGCTCGGTGCTATTTAAAAGAATTATGAAAGGTTTGTTAATTTCTTTCAATTCATCTATTACTTTTTCTTCCGCAATTTCGTATTCATCCCGATCAATGTCGCTGATTGTGCCGTCTGTGGTTATTACGATTCCTATTGTAGAGTGATCGGTTATAACTTTTTTCGTACCGATCTCAGCTGCCATGTTGAACGGGATTTCTTCTTCGTACCACGGCGTCATCACCATTCTGGGAGCGTCGTTTTCTATATATCCGAGAGCGCTTGGGACGATATATCCAACGCAATCTACCATTCTGGCGTTAAATTTTGCAGAATTTCCGATATGTACTTCTACTGCGTCTTCGGGGATGAATTTCGGCTCGGTTGTCATAATCGTTTTACCCGCTGAAGATTGCGGCAATTCATCGATAGCGCGATTTTTGAGCTCAGAATCTGATATATTGGGTATTACTAAGGTGTCCATAAATTTTTTTATGAAGGTTGATTTTCCTGTTCTCACCGGCCCTACCACGCCGATATAGATGTCGCC
>CAZDOV010000101.1:0-3544 GCA_964507135.1 uncultured Eubacteriales bacterium
TTTGACCATACCAAATACCGGAATATTAATACCAAATTCCGCTAACACCTCACTCGCTGCACGAGCATGGGTGATACCGCCGTCGATCAAAATAAGGTCGGGCAAATCACAAAAAGAGTCACCTGCTCCAATTTTTTCGCTGTTTTTCTCGCTACTATTCAAATATTCCAAAATTCTTCTAGAAATAACCTCGCGTATAGAACCGTAATCGTCTTGGCCAATTATGCTTTTAATTTTGAATTTTCTATACGCTTTTTTCAGCGGTTTACCATTTTTATATACTACCATTCCGCCAACATTGTCACTACCCATAAGATTGGAAATATCATAGGCTTCAATCCGATTAGGTACGAAATTCAATTTTAAAACGTTCTTGAGTTCTTCAAGGGTATCTTCGATTTCATCTTTACTACTTTTGTTTCTTAAAAGTGACTCTTCTGCGTTTTTTGCACACATTTGAACCAAATTAAATTGTTCGCCTTTTTTGGGAAATATAAAATTTACTTTTGAACCGGATTTATCAGAAAGATATTTTTCTATCAAACATTCGTCTTCAATCTCACCGTCAATCGCAATATTTTTTGGAATGCCATCAGAGTTTCCGTAATATTGCTTCAAAAACTCAGCCCTAGTTACCGCAAGCTCCCTACTTTCTGGTTCGATTATAAAATTCTGATTCTCGCATAAATCTCCTCCACGAAATTTAAAGACCTCAAAAGAAACACTTTTTTCATCACAAGCTGTAGCAATTACGTCCTGATTTTTGATTTTGTAAGCTACAACTTTTTGCTTATTTTTTATACTTTCTATAGCTTTTATTCTGTCGCGAATTTGCGCGGCATATTCAAAATTCAAGTTATCAGAAGCGGTTTGCATAGTTTTTTTCAAACTTTCGAGTGTTTTCGAAATCCCATTTTTCACGAATTTCACAGCATCAGAAATAGACTGCAAATAATCCGAGTGCGAAATAGCCCTGATGCACGGTGCACAACACCTATTGATGTAGTAATTGAGGCAAGGGCGCCTGAAAATTTTATTAAGATCGCGGTTACACGTGGGAATTTTAAAAATTCGAGTTACTTCTTCAACCGTTTGTTTAACTGCAAACGAATTAACATACGGTCCAATGTACTTATCCCCACCATCTGTTTTTTGCTTTGAATAAAAAATCCTTGGCCAAATTTCATTTGTTATTTTAATATAACTAAACCCCTTATCATCTCTCAGCAAAATATTGTATTTTGGCTGATGCTTTTTTATCAAGCTGCATTCTAAAACCAACGCCTCGAATTCGCTGTCAGTTACTATATAATCGAACTGTGCAATGTGCGAAACCATTTTTTTGACTTTATCGCTATGCCCAGAGTCATTCACAAAATACGAAGAAACTCGATTTTTCAAGTTTTTCGCTTTCCCGATATAAATGATTTCTCCGCCAGAATCTTTCATGATGTATATTCCCGGGTTTAACGGTAATTTTTTTACTTGTTGTTTGAATTTCAAAATGTCGTCCATTTATGTCTCATACCTTCATTTCGTCTTTAGCTCTAAAAGTTAGTTTTTTGTCAATATTTCAGCAATTAAAGTATGCTCAAATTTCTGAAAAAAATAACTTCACAAATCAAAATATCCCTGCCAATGTCTGGCAGGGAGTGTTACGTTTAGAATTCTATTGCGGGAAATTTATAAGTTGTGATTGCATTCGGCCCATATTGATTTTAAAGCTCAAAAGCACCTTCACGGTATTTTCCTTGATTGTTTCAATCATCGCATCGAACATCTCAAAGCCTTCGACTCTATACTCAACGACGGGGTCCCTCTGACCATAAGCTCTAAGATTAATACCCTGTTTGAGTTCTTCCATTGCATCAATATGATCCATCCATTGTTCGTCAACATTTTGCAAAAGCAGAACTCGTTCGAGCTCTCGAGTAGCTTCTTCGCCCAAGACTTCTTCGTGTTTAGCGTAAAGCTCGTGGCATCTGGTCTTTATAAATGCAACGATTTCGTCGAACGACATCCAGTTCGAAGGCTGATCATCTTTATTTGAGGTGGTACTGGCCCGCTCTTCGGATTTGTCAATTTCAGTGTTCGAGGCATGTTCGGAGTCTTCAGTCTTACTGGTCACGCTGTCGGAGTCATCGCTTTTAGGTTCAAACACAAGATCTTCGGGAGTCAGCACCCAGTTCATGTAATAACTGCGAAGCCCTTCGATATTCCAGTTTTCTTCAGGAAGATCCTTCGAAATATATCTTGGAACAACTATATCTACTGTATCATCCAGCATTTTTGCAATTTGGTCTTTGAGGTTTGCGCCTTCCAAAACTTTATTGCGCTGATCATAAACGATTTCGCGTTGCCTGCTCAGAACATCGTCATATTGCAAAACATGTTTGCGAATTCCGAAATTCCGTCCTTCAATTTTTCTCTGAGCTGCTTCAATAGACTTAGTCAGCATGCGCGCTTCCAAAGGAACGTCTTCTTCTGTATATATTTTGTCCATCAGCCTCTGCATTCTTTCGCCACCAAACAGCCGCATAAGATCGTCTTCCAGCGATAGATAAAATCGACTTTTACCCGGGTCTCCTTGCCGGCCAGCACGACCCCTGAGCTGATTGTCAATCCTTCGAGTTTCATGCCTTTCTGTTCCGATTACATAAAGCCCACCGCACGCCCTTACTTCTTCGGCAGCTTCCTTAATCTGATCCTTATATCTATTGTAAAGATCCATGTATTTGCGGCGTGCTTTTAAAATATCTTCATCGTCCGTCTCAGAATAACTGTTTGATTCGCTGACCGCCTCATCAGAAAAGCCGAGTTTCTTAAGTTCCGATTTTGCCAAATACTCTGCATTTCCTCCAAGACTTATATCGGTACCACGTCCTGCCATATTGGTTGCGATTGTTATAGCACCTTTTTTCCCGGCTTGAGCGATGATTTCTGCTTCTTTTTCATGATATTTTGCATTCAAAACTTCATGCGGTATATTTTCCTTTTTGAGCATTTCACTAAGCAATTCTGATTTTTCAATCGATACCGTTCCAACCAATATTGGTTGGCCCTTTGCGTGAGTTTCTTTGATATCTTCAACGATAGCCTTATATTTAGCATCTTGAGTTTTGTAAACAACATCAGGCATATCTATTCTTGCAATCGGTCTATTAGTTGGGATTTCCACGATATCAAGTTTGTAAATTTCTCTAAATTCTTCTTCTTCAGTTTTGCCAGTACCTGTCATACCAGAAAGCTTTGAATACAGCCTGAAATAGTTCTGGAAAGTAATAGATGCTAGAGTTTTTGATTCTTTTTCTACTTTTACGTGTTCCTTAGCTTCAATTGCTTGATGGAGGCCGTCATTATAACGTCTGCCATACATTATGCGACCTGTGAATTCGTCAACAATCAGCACTTCACCATCGCGAACAACGTAATCGATATCCCTGGTCATAACTCCGTTTGCTTTGATTGCTTGATTAATATGATGCTGAAGCGTCAAATGGTCAGGATCGGTTAAATTTTCGATATTGAAATACTGTTCAGCTTT
>CAZDOV010000102.1:0-3531 GCA_964507135.1 uncultured Eubacteriales bacterium
AAGATGACTTTTACAAGCACATCTTAGATAAAATGGTAGTAATAGATAAGGACAATATAGATGTATATTTGAATTTACTTCCTATTAAATGGAGCTACACGGTTGCAAAAGCATCAAAAAAAGCGGTAGCCTCTGAACGGAACATTTCAGAGGCTTCTCTACCGATATCTGTGAGGATTGCCTTAAGTTCAGGGTAAGGCATAGAAAATCTTTGGCTTAAGTATCGGAGCGACGCCCCAAGCTCGCCGTCTGGACCGCCGTATTGAGTAATTATCATCTTGGCAAGTTTTGGATTTGTGCTTTTAATATTTATTGGATATTGTAATTTTTTTTCGTAAACCCACATTAATTTTCGTCTCCTTCAGAAGTATTATTCCACGGCCACGGATCAGCAATCCAGCCCCAACGATTCTTTTCCTCACCGTCCGGTGTGATTGGTCCATATTCTCGCTCATATTCTTCACGAAGGCGAGCGCTTTTTTCTTTGTAATCATTTAATTTATCGTTAACTTGACCGTCATCCGGGTGAGTGTCCATATATAGATTTAGTTCGACTATTGCAAAATCTATTGCTGCTATTCTTTTCAGCAACATTTCTTTTGTGGTCATTTAGGATCACCTCCACATTCACATGGCTCAAAAGGTTTATTTAGTTCCGGGAACATAGTTCCGGAACAAATTCCGGATTCTGGACTATATATATTTTCCGCACCGTTTATTTGATACGGTATGTAAGCCATAGTAACCTGAGGATCACTGGGTAATGGGGTGATGCCATATTCAACTGCTTTCATGGCAAAAATTTTATGATTCATCACTATTATTCTCCTTTTACGTAATTTGTTCAATTTTTTACAATACATACTATGAATTTTTCTGAATAATCGTTAATGCCAATAAAAATAGACTTGCGTTTTTGTGCAAGCCGTCACTGTTTAATTATATTCAAACAAAGCAAGCACCAGCCACATTTGAAAAACAGCTGGTGCTTACGTGCCTCAAACAGGGACCTTCCCCGTGTTTTTTAAGGCATAACTTCATAACTCAAAGTTTATTAAAACTCACCATTGTACTCTAATTTATACTTTGTTTTGGAAGGATTCGGCACCTCCACTTCGTATTCGCATTCATAATCCACTTCTTTTCTCTCAGTTCCATCCTGAACCCACTCGCAACTTCCGAAAAGAGGACCGCCAATTTTCTTATGAACAAGACGCGGCACCGTGGTTACTACAGATCCCTGCATGGCCCTTTTTTCAATTTTCGTGGGTATTTCTGTCACTATTCTGGCTGACATACCGGTTGGGTGATCAGGCAAGTTAGCTAAGCCGTAACTTTTGATCGCATCTGCAATCAAGCGGCTGAGATTCTCACATATTGTTTTAGGATCATCTTCTGTCGCAGAAACATATATTATTCTATCATTAACACGTCCCTTTGTGCTATCAAAATTTGCAATCCTTCTAATATTAGACTTTGCCTGATCCATAGCCATACCAATATCTACCAAGTCTCTTTTTGTTCCAACAAAAACGAGCCTACAATCCGGATTTATTTTAAGCAATATGTCAACCCATTTCCAAGTAAGCATATTTACTTCATCTACGGAAACTTGATGATGACTAAATTGTGGCAAATCAAAGATAATGATAGCGACTGTAGCATTTTTGCAAAAATCTGCGAGCAAACTTCTGTGAGGAATTTCACCAGAGGTATCCCACAATTTTGTGTTCACACTATAATGCTGCCCGCCTTCATCAAATTCATAGAATCGTTCTCTTACGTTAAGGTTATCACTATGCTTTACAATAGCAGGTGCTTTCTTTCCATTAGTAAAAGTATACATTCAAGATTTGGCTACTTATTAATTTTGCTGCGAAGGCGCATAGTTTTGTCGAGAATCCTTTTACGAATACGAAGGCTTTTTGGCGTGACTTCCAAAAGCTCATCATCGTCGATAAACTCTATGGATTGCTCCAAACTGAGGACACTGTGAGGGGTTAATTTTAGCGCATCATCTGAGCCAGAGGCGCGCATATTAGTGACGTGCTTCTTCTTGCACACGTTTACTGTGATATCCTCCGCTTTTGGAGTAGATCCCACAACCATGCCTTCGTAAACGTCAACGCCAGGCCCGATAAACAATCGACCACGTTCCTGCGCGGCAAATAGGCCGTAACCCGTAGAAACGCCAGTTTCGTGCGCGACGAGGGAACCGTGACGACGCTGGATTATTTCGCCCTTATACGGTTCGAAGCAATCAAACAGTTGATTCAAAATACCTTTCCCATTTGTATCTGTTAAAAATTCAGAGCGATATCCGATTATCCCTCTCGAAGGAACTCTAAACTCAAGCGAGGTCATCCCGCCATCTTTAGGGCACATGTTAATCATATCGGCTTTGCGAGAACTTACTTTCTCGATCACGGCACCGACATATTCTTCGGGGACTTCAATGCTTAAAATTTCAATAGGTTCGCAGAGCTTGCCGTCAATTTCTTTCATGATAACTTGTGGGCGAGAAACTTGAAATTCATAGCCTTCGCGTCGCATAGTTTCAATCAAAATTGAAAGGTGGAGTTCGCCTCTACCGGACACTTTGAAAGTATCAGCTGAGTCAGTTTCTTCGACGCGCATAGAAACATTAGTTTCGACTTCTTTAAAGAGTCTGTCGCGAATATTCCTAGACGTCACGAACTTCCCTTCGCGGCCGGCAAATGGACTGTTATTAACCATAAAATTCATCGAAACTGTGGGTTCATCTATTTTTACAAACGGCAAAGGTTCGATATTTTCGGTATCGCACAGAGTTTCACCGATGTTAAGTCCCGCAATGCCCGAAACCGAAATTATTTCTCCAACAGCGGCATCTTCTGCTTCAACGCGTTTTAAACCTTCATATTTATAAAGTTTACCAATTTTAACGTTGCTATTTCCCCCATCAGCATGGCACAGAACTACATTTTGTCCGGCTTTTACGATTCCGCGCTCAACTCTTCCAACACCGATACGTCCAATATAGTCGTCATAATCTATATTAGAAATCAAAATTTGTAGTGGACCGGATGAATCACCTTTTGGGGCTGGAATTTCGTTTATTATTGTCTCAAACAGAGGCCTTAGGTCGTCGCTTTTTTGATTTTCGTCAACGTACGCATAACCGTTTTTCGCAGAAGCATACACAACCGGAAATTCAATTTGTTCTTCATTAGCGCCAAGCTCTATGAATAAATCCAAAACCTCATCTACGACCTCTGCGGGGCGTGCGCCAGGTCTGTCGATTTTATTAACAACAACAATAGGCTTTTTACCGAGTTTTAGAGCTTTTTTAAGCACAAACCTGGTTTGAGGCATACATCCTTCAAAAGCGTCGACCAAAAGCAAAACGCCGTCAACCATCAAAAGTATGCGTTCTACTTCGCCGCCAAAATCAGCGTGGCCCGGGGTATCGACTATGTTTATTTTTGTATTTTCATACATAACAGCAGTATTTTTTGAAAGAATAGTAATACCTCTTTCGCGCTCCAAATC
>CAZDOV010000103.1:0-3506 GCA_964507135.1 uncultured Eubacteriales bacterium
GCCATGGACGTACCTAATATCCTTTTGAAATTCTGTGCTTTAAACTTCCCCATTTTTATCATCCTTTTTATTAAAGTATTCATATTAATTCATATTTTACCATATTTATTGTTAAAAATCAAGCCATATTTAAAAAACGAGAACAGCAAAACAGTATATGCAGTATAAACATAAAAATGCTGGCACAAAGCCAGCTCGAAATTTTTAATCATCATAGATTCATTCGGATTTGGTACTGGTTGTCGTGCGATCAAATTTAGTTATCTTCTCGCCTGTGTTTTTTAAAATGGTGTTTTCGGAGATAAACCCTCGAACCATAGTAGTTGGATATATTGTTGTATTTCTGCCCAAAATTGTTCCGGGATTAACTACGGCATTGCAGCCTATTTCAGTAAAATCCCCGATAATTGCTCCAAATTTTTTCAGATTAGTTTCTATTTTTTGCTGATTAAAATTAACGGAGATTAGACTTTTGTCTGACTTTACATTCGAAGTTATAGCGCCTGCGCCCATATGAACCTTGTATCCAAGAACAGAGTCACCAACATAATTAAAATGCGGCACTTGCACGCCATTAAAAAGAACTGCGTTTTTTACTTCGGTTGAGTTGCCAATTACACAATTTTCGCCAACTATAACTCCGCCTCGTATAAACGCGCAGTGCCGAATTTGCGAACCTTTCTGTATTATTGTAGGACCTTCTATATATGCTGAATCAAAAATCTTCGATTCGTTCGACGCCCACACGTCTTTTGCGATTTTTTTATATTCGGTTTCCGGCAACCGTGCCCCGAGATACAAAATAAAGTCCTTGACTTTGGGCAATACTTCCCAAGGGTAACAAACGCCGAAAAACAATTCTCCTGCGCACGTTTGACTTAAATCCAAAAGATTTTCGTGAAATAATAGCTCATTTTTTTTCATGAAATCAAATATAACGACTAAATTCAACGAAAATAGTCGTTTGCCTCCATTTTTATATTTAGCTACTGAAAAATTGATTGTGAATTTTACTTTGAGATATTTGCCGATGGGAATGAAACAATAAACTCTGTACTTTCGCCAATTTTACTGCTAACATCGATTGAACCGCCGTATTCTTCGGTGATGTCTTTAGCAATCGAAAGGCCAAGTCCACTGCCTTCGATATTCATTTTTTTGCTTGCCTCAGAACGATAATGACGTTCAAATATCTTATCGATATCCTTCTCCGCTATGCCGATACCGGTATCTTTTATTTTTACAAACACTTTGCCATTAATTTCAGATAAATCAACATATACTTTTCCGCTTTCACGATTGTACTTTATTGCGTTTTCCATAATGTTAGTAAGTATCCGCGACATTTTATTTTCCGGGATCGAAACATAAATATCGTTATTATCTGAATGCACGATTATTTCTATATTTTTTTTGTTTGCCAGAGGTTTGAGAACTTTAGCATATTTATTGATTTGGATATTTATGTTACATGTTTGAGACGAAGGCAAAACGCCCTCTGCGGAAACGGTAAGAAGATCGTTCACAAGTGACAATAATCTTTGAGACTCCGAAAATATTATCGAATAAAATTCTTGTTTAGTTTCTTCGCTTTGAGAGCCTTGCTGCAACAATTCTGCAAATCCCATGATGGAAGTTATCGGAGTTTTTAAATCATGGACCACTTCTGTCAGATTAAAATTATTTTTATCAATATGCAACTTGTTTTTCATCACTAAACGACTGCGCGCCTGCAAAAGCGCTTAAAACACCTGAGCCGGCGCGCAACGTGTGCCCCTCCTCTAACTATAAATTTTAGGCCATTTCTTTCTGTTTTTCTGCGAGTTCTTCCTCAGATATAAACCTGTATCCTACTCCCCGTACAGTCAGTATATATTGTGGATTTTCGGATTCATCTTCAATTTTTTGACGCAAATACCTAATATGGACATCAACTGTTCTTGCGTCACCGCAAAAATCCATGTTCCAAACTTTCTCCATGAGCTGGTCTCTGTTGAGGACGCTTCCTTTAGCAAGCATCAACGAACTAAGCAAATCAAACTCTTTCATTGTTAAATCGATCGGTTTAACTTTCTTCGTAACGCTTCTGCGTGCAAGATTTACGGTCAAATCACCGCAAGTTAAAACATCGTTGCTGGAGTCTGCAGTTTCTGAGTTTCTCAGTCTACGTAAAATAACCTTGACTCTTGCGCACAGTTCTTTCAAACTGAACGGTTTTGTCATATAGTCATCGGCTCCCATCTCGAGCCCTAATACGCAATCAACCTCGTCGTTACGCGCGGTTAGCAGTATTATCGGGATGTCCTTTGTCATTTTATCTAATTTTAGACGCCCACAAACACTTAAACCATCGGGAGCTGGCATAACCCAATCTAAGATTATAACATCTGGGATCCGACGTTGAACAGCTTTTAAAAGTTCGTCCCCTCCTGCAAACTCTTGAGTTTCATACCCGGCCTCTTTGAGCGCTAACGACGTTAGCTTGCGGATATTTGGCTCGTCATCCACGACGTAAATTAGTGCAGTTTCTTGTGTTTTTTCTGACATTATGATACACTCTCCTGAATATTTTAAAAATTAAGTAAAAAATATTATATTCATTTTACAAAAAAATTAATTAATAAATTTTGCTTAATGACAAAACAATATTTTTCCATGTATCGTTATTATAATACAAAGCAAAGGTAAAAACAAATGTTTTATTAAAAAATTTTTTTAATAATGGGGCGTGAAATTTTTCAGCCATAAAATAGAGGTTAATATATGATGTATTTATACAAAAATAATCTAAAATATAATAAAAATACATAAAATCCGTAACCTCTCGCCAGTTAACAAACAGCGCGAGATGTTCAACTTTCACAAAAAACTCTAGAAAAGTTCTAATATCTTCTATTAAAGACACAATCATGCGTTATGAATAAAAAACTACTTGTTAAAATGAAGATGTCCACCAAAGCAAAATGTTAGAGCGCTGCTTTGAGAGCACATTAAAACCTTCGCACTTTAATTTTTAAAGCGCGAAGGCAATGTTTTTGATAATAAAGTTGATTAAGAAATTTGGAATCAAATTGCCTTAAGTTACTATATCTAAACTTTAGGTACTACGTTTAAATTATCAAAGAAGCAAAATTATTCCGAAAGCTGGGCTTTCATTTTCGCGAGGTGATTAGAAATCCCTTCAGGCAAATCGTCACCAAATTGTTCATAAAAGCTTTCAAGGTCTGCAACTTCTTTTCGCCAAAGTTTTTTATCAATTTTCAAAAGCTCGATTAAGTCGTCGTGAGTCACATCAATGCCATCGATATTTATATCTTCCGGTGTTGGCATGAATCCCAGAACAGTTTCGACGGCTTCTTGTTTTTGCTCGCAACGATCGAGAATCCAATCCAAAACTCTGATATTCTCACCATATCCCGGCCACAAAAATTTTCCGCTGGAATTTGTTCTAAACCAATTAACGTTGAAAATCCTCGGAGCTTTTTCGCCAAGAAGTCGGCCCATTT
>CAZDOV010000104.1:0-3449 GCA_964507135.1 uncultured Eubacteriales bacterium
TCCGCAAAAATCGCTCGAAACAACAGCTTCATCTGTGTAGCCCAATACGCCGGACATTTCATTTTCTGAAGCCGATTTAATAGCGTTGCAAATTTCATCATAGGACGTAGATCTGGCAAGTTTGCACGTAAGATCGACGACGGAAACGTTGATCACAGGGACTCGGAACGACATACCGGTGAGCTTGCCTTTGAGTTCAGGGATGACTAAGCCGCAAGCTTTTGCAGCACCGGTTGATGAGGGGATGATATTACTGCTAGACGCTCTACCGCCGCGCCAGTCTTTCGCTGAAAGTCCATCGACTGTGTTTTGCGTATTAGTAATAGCGTGAACGGTAGTCATGAGGCCTTCCTCTATCCCAAAGTTGTCATTTATCACTTTTGCGAGCGGCGCGAGACAGTTTGTTGTACACGAGGCGTTCGAAACAATTTGCATTGAGGGATCGTAGCTGTCCAAGTTTACGCCGCAGACAAACGTTGGCGTTACGGAATCCTTTGCCGGGGCAGAAATTATAACTTTTTTTGCGCCAGCTTCAATGTGCGCTGAAGCACGTTCTGTAGTGCAAAATACTCCAGTCGATTCCACAATGTACTCTGCGCCGATTTTTCCCCAAGGTATATTCTTAGGATCTTTTTCTGAAAACACTTCTATCATGTTACCGTTTATGCAAAGTTTGTTATCTTTGCACTCAATTTGTGCGTTGCAGATGCCGTGCGCAGAGTCATATTTTAGCATATACGCCATATATTCAGGGCTCATGAACGGGTCATTTATTCCCACAACAGTATATTTTTCCGGATTCTTAGCCGATGCTCTGAGCACCATTCTCCCGATTCTGCCAAATCCATTGATACCGATAGTTATCGCCATAAATTAAACCCTCCAAAATTTATTAGGTAGTTATTTAATATCTATTACTTTAATCTGGCTATTATCAATTTGTTTTTGTGTTTCTACGAGCAACATGATGGCGTAAGCGGTCAATAATACCCCAAGCGCGGCACTTGCAAGCTGAGATTCAACAAAAGTCCGAGTTAAAAACGCACCCAAAATTGTTGGGATATCAGAAGAAAGAGAAAAAAGTGCTCCGGAAAAACCGAGAAAATACATGATTTTAACATTGTTTGCTTTTGTTGAAGTCGCGAACATTTGAGTGTAGTAAATGGTGAAGAGCGCAAAAATTCCCACGGAAAAAACAGCGTATTTATCCGTAACATTTGTGTTCATCGACAAAAACAGAATCATTTTAAGGCAAAACCACAAAACCGGGCAGTATATGAAAAACGGCACTTTTGTTAGTACGCTTTTGCCCATAAAGTGAGAAATCGCAAACAGGATAAATGATACAAAAGAAAGCGCCGAAAAAACGGACATCATTAGCGGTTGCCATTCTGCATCATATTTGGTGGTCAGGTCATTGAAATATGCCGGAATACACCAAAAAAAGCATAGCGCCACAGCTGTCCCCAAAGCCCCTAAAATCCAGTTTTTGGTCACTTCTATGTTTTTAATCGGAGTTTTGACAAGGTATAGCATGCACAGCCCTAAGACTAATATCGCGGCTATAAACACCATAAAAAATCCCACAGATTCTGCAAATGATATTGCCGAGACCGACGAATAAATTTTTATAGGTACCAATAAAAGAACAAAAATTCCAAACAACATCCAAACGTTTTTAAGTTTCATTCTGGATTACCCCCAACTCAAATCATAAAATTCAGTTCTTGTCCGTATAATTTAACGAATTTATCCAAGTCCCCAGTTTACATAGTTTTAAAGCCAAAGTCAACTGCTGTGTGAAGGTAATTGACGGATTTAAAAATAATCAAATAATTTCAAAGGGGATGTGAAATTTATGAAATCGTTGACGAGAAAATTGATCGTTTGCGCGATTTTGCTTTTGACTATGATTTTGATTCCGCTTTTGGCAGTATCGCACGGAGAAAGAGCGTTAGACCTTACGGCTGTTGGCAAGAGCGCAAATAACACTGATAATTTGAATTTATGGAACACGAGCGAAAAAAAATTCCGTGTTCTGGACGAAAGCACTGATAAGATAATCGAAATCCCCGACCGTGACTTTATTTATGGCGTTGTTGCTGCTGAAATGCCGGCAAAATTCGAAGTAGAAGCTCTGAAAGCTCAAGCGGTTGCTTCATACACCTATTTTTGTAGGGCGCGGAATTTAAATCGAAATAAAGCCAAAAATTCAGGTGAAAAGAGCTACGACTTTACAATCAATACTCAAAAATTGTCAAACTATATTTCAGAAGACGAAATGAAAAAGCGATGGGGAACTCAGTTTAATGAATGCTACTCAAAAATCAAAAATGCTGTTGACAGTGTTTTTGGTGAAGTTATTGAAAGCGACGGAGATTTGATTTTAGCGGTATATCACGCTATTTCTTCCGGTAAAACTGAAAAATCCGCGGATGTTTTCGGCGGAGAATTTACGTACCTTACGAATGTTGAAAGTCCGGGTGATAAACTTGCTGTTGGGTACGAAACCACTGTTAGCGTCGAAAAGAACAAAATGAGAGAAATTTTAAGTTCAAAATTGAAAAATTGTAACTTTGAATGTTCTCCAAAAAATTGGATCGGAAAAATCACGAGAACAGAAGGCGGAATGGTTAAGGAAATCGAAATTTGTTCAAATGTCGTCAAAGGAATCGACGTTAGGAGCATGTTTGCACTTCGTTCTTCGGATTTTAATATTGATTTTGATGAAGCAACTGATAAGTTCATATTTACCGTCAGAGGGTATGGGCATGGCGTAGGGATGAGTCAGCGCGGTGCGCAGTACATGGCTGTTAATGGCAAAAATTACAAAGAAATTTTGGCATGGTATTATCCTGGCACATCTGCTGCAAAACTTAATTAAGCACAATTAAAATAGCCGGCATTTGCATAGTCAAAAAATGTTTATGCAAATCACCGGTTAATTTTTGCTTACTCAAGTTAAATCAGCGAGATGAATCTATTTGATTAAGGTGTTTATTTAATCAAAACATGAATTATTACCAATCGATTTTGTTGTTTTCTACTAAGAAAAGATAATGACAGTCTTTGGTGTCTAAAGCTACCGCGTCAACGTTGTTAATTTTATAAGCCTTTGAACAATAATGCTCAAAAAGTGTGTCCAAAACTACGCGCTTGTTCCCATGTACGCGTCTGCCTTGTATATCACCTCTGTTAGAAGTCACATAGGGAGTAGTTATGGTAAAGGTGCCGCGGGGGCGTTCTACAACGTCGTATCTTGTATGGTGCCCGCCGCCTTCCGTATCAAAGTGATATCCCCACGTAGAACCGTATCTAAATTCCTCTACTTCCACAGTCACCGCCGAAGCGGGAACAATTGTTGCGGCTGTTAGGCAAAGCATTGCTGCTACGCAGATTTGTTTGAAAAATTTTTTTAATTTATTTGGTATAAGTTGACACTCCAATTA
>CAZDOV010000105.1:0-3439 GCA_964507135.1 uncultured Eubacteriales bacterium
TATGTTGAGTTCATAGTTGATTGTAGACAAGATTATCAGTGGCTACTACATTAATTGATTACTGCACCTTCGGGTGCATTTTTTATGTTAAAAATTCGGAGGTGAGATTTCATAATGCAGTATAAAATATTTTGCGATGACTATATTTTATACGATTCGCAGCAGAGCGTTTTTCAAGTTGAAAATCCTGTTTTAAAGCAAGAATTAAACACCGCAAACGAGCTGACTTTTACTATTTACCCGAATCATCCATATTTTAATAACATATCAAAATTAAGCTCAATAATTAAGGTTTACCAGGATAGCAATTTGATTTTCAAAGGACGAGTTACAAAATTACATTTTTTCAGAATTTAAAATAGGAATTTTATATATTAGGTAAAAACTGAAGATATAATATTGAAAAATATATTTTATTGGCATAAAATAGCACTAAAAGCTATTGGATTTAACAAGAGAGAAATGATCGGTATAAAAATTCAGATCGTTTAAACTAATTAATAGTACTATGGCCTTGCTTTGTGTTGGAATTACGTTGATGAATCATATTGATGTAAATGTTTTAAATGACGAAAGAGCAATAAACACAGGTGGGGATAATATTTTTGAATATGTTACTACAGATAATCTGTTTTCGATATACAGAAACGGTAAGTTTGTCGGACAAATACCTACTGCCAAGAAAATGCATTTTAATTCAAATAAACCGTTTCTTCAATGTAACGCTGTAGCAATTGCTGGAAAAATAATAGCAGCAGGAGTAGCAGCCCAGATTGCAGGGCAGGCATTTGGCGCTGCAGCTATCGCAGAGCTTCAAGCTACTATTGGCGCAGTTGGAGGTGCAGCTGTTGCTGGTGCTGCAGCTTGTGTTGAATTGCCTGGAGCTGCGGCGGTAAGTGCTACGCTTGGTGGTGCGGGGGAGGCAGCTGCGGCAGCCGCTGCTGCGGATGCTGCTTTAGCTGCTGGTGGCACAATGGCTGTTATAACATCAGTCATTGTGCCTATTCTAATGGGGGCTGGTATTGCCGTTGGACTTACCTAAGAATAAAATTATTTTAAAGGTAATGTTATACACTTTTGTGATTTAATAAAAAGGGGCTTAGCTCAAGAAATTATACTAGTTTTTTAAGAGTGAGGGTTTGTTTATGATAAGTATGTTAAATGATGCCGAAATCAAGTTAATTAAGATAGTTAGTAAGGTTTTGTTGGCTATATCTTTGCTTTTACTAGTTCCAAGTGTGTGGTTAATTCTTTTTTGTGAGATGTACAAAGAACCTATAATGTATTTTCCGATTATCTTAAGTGTTAGTTTTTTAGCAAACATTTACAGAGTTAATAAAACGTTAAAAAATCAAGGTGGGAACATTAATCGATTTCAGCTCAAGTGTCGCCTTCTTGCGCTAAGCAGGTCAATGTTTGTTAGTTGGTCGTACATATGCATTGTTATTTCGAACGTTTTTTTATCAATTTTATCTGTGCTGCTTTCAGTAATTACTTTAATTTGTGAATTTGTTATCAGAAATGATCGCTGTGAAAAAATGTAACTTTAAAAAAATCATATGGTTAGGGTTGGTACAGTTAATCTTTCAAGTTGTGCTTTTCATTTTTGGATTTAATTTTGAACCTAATTCAGATAGCATATCCTCTAATTTTCTTGAAATATTAACTAAAGTGCAAATTACCAATAGTTTTCAAAATTTTATTTGGTGTTTTACTAATAATTTGGCTGTCTTATTTATTGTTTTTTGGCTCAGTTATTGGAGCTGGGGAATTTTAGGAACACTATGGTGCGCTAATTCGTCATTTGTTATGGGAAAATTGATTAAACTTTCTTTAGTGATCAATTCATGGATCTCGATTTGCTTTATTCTACTTGAGCTTATTGCTTCTTGGGTTGTAATAGTATCAAGTACTTATTTTAGAATAGATAAGTGTTTAAAAGTTGAATTACGAGAAAAGTATATATTACGAATAATGGGCATAATAGCAATAATTCTTATATTAGCAGCATTTTTAGAAACCTTAGCTTTAAATTTGATATAATAAATTCAAACTCACGAGCAATTATATATTAATGTGTGATTGCTCGTTTTTAATATGAAGATTTATAATAGCAAAATATAAATTTTTTTGCGATAATTACTATCTTTATGATTTGCAGTTAGAGCTTCAAGCAGTTTTACACATAGTTTATATTATCAAATCGGCTCAGGCGGTTGGAATACCATTGGCACGGGTATCGGAACGAGTAAAAGCTGGACAGTTCCGCTCAGCTTAGCGAGCAGCACGCCGAATTCTACAAGCTTGAGCGTTAAACTTTGGCTTGAAACGTATAACGGAAGCACATATATTGGCGCCAATAGTGTAAATTTAACCGCAAATGTACCTTCAAGCGTAGTCCCAATAATTAACTCAGTTAATTTATCTGAAGCAGTTTCGGGGATTTATGCTCAATTTGGGGCTTACGTTCAGGGAAAATCTAAAATTTCAGGTAGTATTTCGGCGAGTGGCAGTTATTCGAGCACAATTAAATCGTATTCCGTGGGTATTAATGGAGCTTCGTACACATCAAGCAGCTTTACAACCGATTTCTTAACTACGAGCGGCAGTAATACTTGCTCTGTAACCGTTAAAGATAGCAGAGGACGCACGAAATCTCAAAGCGTAACTTTAGCCTTCTATGATCAGTTTATCACAAAAGGCCTTAAATTTTCTAACCTGCGGGGCTTACTCACAGGTTTGTAAATTTTAAAAAACACTAAAATCCATCCAAATGTAAAGTTACGTATAATAAACATTGAATCGTCTAGCACTTTCGCCAGGACAACAATCCACGACAGAATGCGTACCAGGAACACCTTCCCAATAAGGAAGAACATATTCTTCAAAAGTCTCTATTATGTCTTCTCCTGCACTTTTATCTTTCTGTTTTGTAAATTTAGAAAGGTTTACAATTAACCACACTATTTTTGTAGGTTTAAACCAATACAAATTTCGTATCCTGTCCAGATAACAATGGAAATTTAAAATTTTCAAGCTATTTGGCACATGAAATTTACGCTCAACCTCTCTGTAAAAACCTTCTATACTATTCCACTCTGCTGCGTCTGAGAAGATAAAACAAGTTTCTTCATCAACTCTGTGTTCTGTCTTCCAAACGGATAGGCCGCCTGTTACTTCTGTAACACTGATTGAGTTCGCGGCATATGCACCACCACAAACCGCCAGTAGTGGCAAAATTAGGCCGAATACGATAATACGTTGGATTATGTGTTTGTTCATAATAGAGTATACTCCTTAAAATTTTCATAATGGTCATTTGTAACCCAAGTTCGCTCTAATTTTTGTGCCCCCTGGTCAGTCTTAAAAAGTGCGATAAATCTAAATGGTTCTTTTTGTTCCAATGGGCTATCCTCGTAAAACTTGTAATTAGGGTGTC
>CAZDOV010000106.1:0-3428 GCA_964507135.1 uncultured Eubacteriales bacterium
TATTCAACATAAAATTTTTGAGCGTTGGTATAGTTCTTTCCCCAAAGTTGTAGGTTTGCTCCGCTATGGGTTTTTGCTCTGTCTATATCTAGCACCTTGTCTTTGTTCAGTGCACTTTCTATTGTATATATACCATTTTTGATATCCGGCTTTTCATATTTCGTGGCATTCGGGAAAAGTTTGTTCATCATTACTTTAGCTAAATCATATTCTTTTGTGGAATAATTTCTATCTCCACCTGTATTAATGCAAAACAACGGGACGTCAAAATTTGCATAAGGGGCATTGCCTAAATCTATATAGCTATGGCCTAAATTGCTTATGTGACGGTTGTGTTTGTTTAAAATATAAAAACTATACGTAGTTTGGTGTTGAAGATCATTATTTGTCCGCTTTTTGGCGGACAAAAATTCATTTGCATGTTCGTAGTTATTTGTTACTAGATCGTATACTTCTTTCAAATCGTCGATGTTGTACCCAAGTGCATTGTGCGGAAAATACCCTAAATCGCCTTCTGGAGATAGCATGTTTTCGCCAAATATTTTGTATAAAAACATTAAACTTAGCGTTCTTTGATATTGAAATCCGTTATAAGAGTGTGGGTGGTCGCTTTGGATATTTTTTTCTAAGCTTTTATAGTAGTCATAAATTTTTGAATATGAATTATTTCCAAGCTTTTCTGAGTAAATTACGTATGGGACTACATTATTGTTATCGATATAGAAAAAGTCAGACTTTTTTAATGATTTGCCGAAAAAGTAATCATCGTCCATATATATGAAATTTTTTGATACGCCAAAATCTGCAAGTTTCCAAAAATTGAACTGGAAAGGTGTAGACGACGCACTGTCATAACCGAGCAAATCTTTATCTTTTATGTAAACGATCTTGTCGTTTATTTTATCTGCGTCTTTGAAATATCGCACTTTTTCGTTTGGCATAATTATGTAAATTTTATTTACCCAAGGCGCGTTTTTTAAAACGGACCGCACGGCGTATTTAAGTTCGTCGTTATCCTCGTCTTTTTTTATTTGAGGTATACCGTCACGCTTTAAATTTGCATCTGTTAAATCGATATATTTTATAACTACATCGATTGGTTCTGAGTCTAAAACAGAAGCTCCGGAATAGCAGATGACAATATTTGAACTAAAGATAAACAAAAAAATTGCCAAAAATCCTGTCAAAAAATTAAATGTTTTTTTCATTTTCAAATCAACCTCCGTTTATAAAATATGAATTAACAACAATATATCCTACTTTTTGTGAATTTATATGAATAAATTCTATATTTTTTGTATTCAGCTGTCAATTCAAGAGTTTTTGAGGGTTTTTATATATTTTGCATAGTTTTTGCACGAAAAAGCTTCGTTAGTCGCTGCGCTATTCTAAAACTATTGAAAAAAATAACATTTGGTGCTAGCATGAGCCTTGATTTTGATTTATTATTTTTATTGTAGAGGTATTTGAAATGAAGAGCGAAAAAACAAAAAAAAGCAAAAAGGATAAAAAACAATTTTTGGAGTACAAATCTCGCGCGCTTGTACGAAGTGGCTCTACAATCTATTATGGAAATGTAGACGGCAAATATGTGGCGAAAATGGAGGTGCTTGAAAGCAAAAAAGTAAATGATTTGGACGTCGCGACAAGAGTACATGTTGAGATGCTTGAAACAAGCGACGATACGACTACCGGCCAGAAAATATTGAAAATGAGCGATAAAGATGGTATTTATCCAGCGCTCGATATTGCCAACGTGTGGCTTGATAGAACCAACCAAGTTTAATTTTTGTTGAGGGGTGTTTAAGATTGAGTAGTTTAGAAATTTTATTAGGTATAGCTTTGATAGTGTTTGCGATAGCTGTAATATTAGTGGTTATATTTCAAGAAGGGCATGAAAAAAACTCTGGCGCAATGACTATTTCGAGTTCAGACACATACTTGACTAAGAACAAGTCTCGCTCTATTGATACGTTCCTTGAAAAATGGACGAAAGTCATCTCTGTGGGATTTTTCTTGCTCGTGATCGTTGCGAATGTGCTTTTTTACTTCCATGTTTTCGGATGATTTTTAAATAATGTACGTAAAACAGATGCGCTGTAGTCAGAAGCTACAGTGCATCTTTTAAATTACAAAAAACTTAATAACGACACTTTTTCATAGGTTTGAATTATTCAACGACGCTTTTTAAAAATATTTTTGAACTAAACCCGCCTCGAGTTTCCTTTTTAGACATTCGTACGTTTTCAATTTCTGCAATGTCAATTCTAAAAGCGTCGGAAATGGCATAAATCACTTCCAAAACGTCGGCTAATTCTTCTGTTAGCTCTTTTTCGTTTCTTGATTCCAAAACCTCTTTACATTCTTCTAATAATTTTTTGCCTAAATATTCAATATATTCCTTGTTATCTAAAATCTTTATTTCAACTTTTGCTCCTGTTTTAGAAATTATTTCAGGGATTCTATCCCTAACCAATTTGTTAAAAATTTTTGTTTCCCCCACGCAACACGCCTCCATTTAATTTGAAATTTTTTATAGGGCTAACGTTCATTATATAGTTCGTCAGATCTGAATGTCAAAAAGAAAATAAAGCCACGCCTCAAATAGTTTTATTACGGTTTTAAAATGATAAAATTAGTGTTGTGATTTGCCGGCTCACGTGCTACGATGTATTTGTTGCAACAGAAAAATAAATTTATCCGCAAGTAGATATTGGAAATTCCTCTTTTTCGCGCTACAATATTTGTAAATTGTAGCGCGGTTTTTATGAGTTTTGATATTTAAAAGTCATTATTTTTTCAGAGGAGCCGCCTTTAAAAATCCGGGAGGTTGATTATGAAAATTTTTGAAGAATTAGAAAATCGCGAACTTATTGCTCAAGTTACAAATAGAGAAAAGGTTAAAGAAATTTTAAACGAAAATAAAGTTTACTTTTATATAGGATTTGACCCTACTGCTGACGCTCTTCACGTCGGTCATTTGGCCCAAATTATGATTGCTTCTAGACTTCAAAGAGCCGGCCATGTTCCCATAATACTTTTTGGAGGAGGCACAGCTCTTATCGGAGACCCATCTGGGAAAACAGATATGCGCAAAATGTTAACTGCTGATGAAATTAACCATAATATCGAGCGTTTTAAGGCGCAAGCCTCAAAATTCATTGATTTTAGCCCGGGGAAAGCGTTAATAGTTAATAACGCAGATTGGCTCATGGAACTTAACTATGTGAAGTTCTTGAGAGAAATTGGCGTGCACTTTTCTGTGAATAGAATGCTTGCTGCGGAATGCTACAAACAGCGTCTTGAACGAGGGCTTACGTTTTTTGAAATGAACTATATGGTGATGCAGGGATACGATTTTTTGGTTTTGAATAGAAAATACGGTTGTAGTCTGGAACTCGGCGGAGATGACCAGTGGAGCAATATAA
>CAZDOV010000107.1:0-3426 GCA_964507135.1 uncultured Eubacteriales bacterium
GGTCAGTTTTGCGCCTCCAAAAGCGTACGACGCATTGAGCCTATCCTGGCCATATCCCGGAATTGTCACCCACATATCGCGCATAAAGGATGTGAGCTTTATTTTTTTATGTCTGGCATCAAGCGAAAGAAGTATCATGGAGTCGCTTCTTCCACCATCTCCGGTAGACATCGAATCGCTGCCGATTAAAATTGTATTCAGAACCATCGAATCATTAACGAGATCTGAATCATCATCAGTTTCGTCAACTGTTTTGTTGAGCTCATCGTAGTGGAACGAATGTAAAGTCCTATAAATACCAATCATAGCGCATCCCATGACGCCTATCGCCAAAAAAAGCACAAACGAAAAAACTTTTTTCCAAGATACGCGCGTTTTAATGCCAGTTCTTTTTCCGGAATAAATATCGATATATCTAGTTTTTTTCTGCGGGGGATCGTTGCTGTAAATGTCTGTGTATTCGTTGCTTGGCTTTTGTGTATAGTTTTTCTTATTACTGTACTTGTATTTCATTTGTTTTTTCCCTCGCAGTCACGTTAAATTTAAAATTATGCAAAATTACCAACAACATTGTATTATAAAATAAAGCTGTTGAAAAATCAACAGCTTTGCCTTAGAGAATTGTCGAAAACCTGCACGAAAAATAAGTTATTGTAATAAGATGAACTATCGAAATCGCAAATTTTTAGAGTTTATGCATGTTGTGGGCAATTTTGTGCAATGGTTTGTTGCTGAGTTTTATGCAACCGCTGAGATTTTTGTGCGGCATTTGTTGGCTGTTTGGGTTCATTGCGGTCGTTTTTCTCAGCAGGTGAACTAAAGTATTTTTTATTCAAATACTTACAGCCTAAGGATATTACTTTTATAGCCATAAATGTAGCAACGATTGAAGCACAAGCCCGCGGCACAGTGATTTTCACGATGTGTTCGACGTCGGCTGTTATTTCTTTAGCGGTTTCTTTAATAGTTGGCATTTTTCCCTCGATAACTGCTACTTTTTCGTCGACAGAGGTGCTGAGGGCAGTGAGTTGGCCTTTAATATAGGGTGTAAGGTCTTCTTTTATGTAAGCGGTTGTAGCATTAGTCGTCATGTCGATTATCCCATTCCACGCAGTTAGAAGTTGCGCTGTGAAATCGTTAGGCATATAGCCCAGACGATAGTACAGGTTGAGCTGGGTTACTAGTTCCGGAATCACTGTTGACAAAGCGTCACGAATACAGCTGTTTGTTGATATTTTACCGTTTGATGTGGCGCTGGAAACTCTGTGCAACAAAAATATGCCTCTAACGCCACATAATTCATTATCTGAGTATACTCTATTCTCGGAAAGACCGAAAAGTGTCAAACCCCTTTTAACTAAACCGGTAAACGCATTTGTCGGTATCGGAGTGTTAACTTTTGTGCAAATCTCGCGCAATTGTTTATAAGCGATGATGGATGGGCCTCCAAAATTACCTTCCGCGGTCGCCACGAAATTGCCAGAGAACGTCAGGGGATTAAATAATTGTTCATGAGTGCGAACATATGTGAACATTTCGCATATTTCACTTTTTTGTTCTTCGGTAAGAGTTTGCTTTGCTCCGCTCGAAATCGCAGCTGTGTCGTTTTCGTCCCATTTGTATTTTGTTATATCGCAATATGATAATACGTTAGCAAAGAGGTGTGTCAGATGCAACAATTCAGTGTACTTGCGCTGGTCAATTTCTTTGCGTATAGTGTTAATTTCGTTGAGGGAAGCAAGATTAATGGAAGGAGGTGTTTGAATGGCAGCGTCGGGCTTTTCCGCGTCCGTGTTAGAACTTTGTTTAGTCTTGTTCTCTCCCTTTGAAGCGTTTGGTTGCGCAGGTGAGGTGAGCCCTCTTTTCACTTCTTTGTGTGAGGCGGTTTCCCCGCTCGCCACTTTTGCTTTATCTGTTTGAACGGTTTTTTTAACTTTTTCTTCTTCAACAGCCTTAACCCCATTGTTATATGTACCGGAGAAAATTGTCAGAACTGATAAAATTGTGCTAAACGCACGCATATATAATTTATTTTTTATCACGGAAACTTCCTCCTTGAGTTTTCAAGTTCTGTTTTTTATGTTATTATTATATCATGATTGATAATATTTGTCAACTGATTTTTAAAATAAAAATTAAGTTTATTATAAAAGTGGAGACAAAAAAGTCACAGCACATGCGGCAAATTACCTGACGAAAAGCCACATAAAATTGCTATAACACAAATATAGTATATCACAGAACGAAAAAAATTTCAATTTAATATACGAGCACTGTAAATCCTGCAATTTTAGCGGGGAATAAATTACAAAGGCTTTTTTGAAATCTGAGAATTCGAGCGAGGATATTTTTGGGGAGTACCCTCTTTCTTTTTTATTATCAAGATATTCCTGAACCCCATATTTTTCGGCAATTCGAAGGGATTCACGCTTACGATTTCTCCGCCTAAAATTTTGATCGCGTTTGTGGCATTGCTAATTTCCTCATTTGCGTTTGATCCTTTTAAGGATATCAGAGCGCCGCCTTTTTTTACGTAAGGAAGGCAATATTCGCACAAAGTGCCGAGAGGAGCAACAGCTCTGGAAACCGCAAAATCGAACTTTTCGCGGTATGCACTCGCATGGCCGAGATCTTCGGCTCTGGCGTGAATGATAGTGGACTTTAAACATATTTTTTGCATTAATTCATTCAAAAAACTGATTCTTTTGTTCAAGCTGTCAATCAGCGTCAAGTCGATGCTTTCTTCAAAGATTTTTAGCGGAACGCCAGGGAATCCAGCTCCTGTGCCGATATCCACGACGCTTGAGTTTTTTGGAATTTTAAAAAAGCTGTTCAAAATAATGCTGTCGAGAAAGTGCTTTATGATTATTTCTTCCGGCTTTGTTATTGCCGTCAAATTTGTATGGGAGTTATACTCAAGGAGGAAATCCATATATATTTTGAATTTTTCGAGCTGAGCGTCGCTGAGATTTAATCCAAGTTTTTTTGATTCTTCAAACAATATTTTCATCACAAGTCCCAAATTGCCCCCAAACTAAAGTTTTCACTAATTATATCACAATTTTGTTCTTCTGTATAATCGACTACTTTATAGTTGGGGATTTTGAGAACGGTTTTTGGCATACGCGTTACAACTATCGACCGCTTTTTAGCACACATTGAGCGACAAATTTGTTGATTTTGATAAGTGTGCTAGATAGAATAATTACGAGTGAATCTTTTATGTAAGGTGGAATTTTCGTATGAATAGCAAATCGCAAATAATTTTTAGCGCCGTGCAACCGAGCGGAGAACTTACGCTCGGGAATTATCTTGGAGCAGTGAAAAGCTGGGTTAAGCTTCAGTCAGACTATAACTGCATTTTTGCTCTTGCGGATTTACACACAATCACAGTGCGCCAAGACCCAAAAGAATTTTATGACCGTA
>CAZDOV010000108.1:0-3424 GCA_964507135.1 uncultured Eubacteriales bacterium
CGTAAGCTCAGCACATCCGCTGAATCTACACGGGCTTTTTGGTTTCTTTGGCATAATTATTACCTCCACATAAATTTAACCTCCACGATGTTTCGTGAAGGCTTTTTATGATAATTTCTCTAATTATAATGCTACCAGAATGCAAACATGGTTTTTAGTGGCTTGTTTTTATTTTCCCCAGAGCTTTCTTGTGTAAGCGATGAACCCAACTCAAATCATAATTCATCTCCACGGCAATCTGCTCCCACGTTCTGAAACACAAATACCTAAGCTCCAGTAAAGTTTGATATTCGGGGTTCTTAACGTGTTTAATTAGCGACACTATTTCTTGCTTCAAATCAACAAGCCTATCGATTTCTTCATCAATCTCGTTCTCTAAATCGATTATTTTAACAATCACACCTTCCATTCTTTGCTTGTTGCTATTTCCCGAGCAGGGAATATCACTTAGAGTCGAGGTGGCTTTTTCCGCCAGTTCATGCAAACACCTCACTTGCTCAAGTTTACTGTTTATCCTTTGGTCGATTCGATAGGCTTGTGATAAATATTCCTTTATAGTCATAAAGTTATCCTCCGTAAAATTACAAAATTTAAAATATTTTTGATTCTTCCGGCTTTGTAATTTGTACTGTGTAACTTTGTTCTTTGCATTTTGAACTTTGAAATATTTCTATTCCGGCATCACTCCTTTCAAGATTTCTTTGACTTCTTCAAGTCTTGTTACCTTAAATGCCATGCCTTTTGCATTTCGTATCTTCTCGATGGTGATTTCTTGCAGTTTCGAGAGCTTTCCTTTTTGGGTTTTAACTTCAAAAGCCACGAATTTTCCCTTGTAGCAAACGATAATATCGGGAATACCAGATGTTCCATACAAACCGCCATGCTCCTTAAATGCGAAGCAATCGGGCAGACTTTTTAAATATTTTAATATTTGATTTGTTATTGCCTTTTCTTTCATTCTCGCACCTCTTGTACTTATGGTAACCACCAGTAACCATGATTTTTTGAAAAATGGCTACCCTTTAAAACCCAGTAATAATGCCAATGTTGATTACATTGGTAACCATAAATAAAGTTATACATATATATAGAGCTTTTTATATTTAACACTCAAAACAATATGTTATATATAAACTCTATATATAGGGGTGTGTGGGGCGCAAAAGTGTGTTACGTGGCTACCATGCTACAAATGGCTAAACTAAGGGATTTGTTTCGGTACCATTTTCAGAATCGGTAACCGCTTTTATGCAAAAACACCTTTGGTTTATTCCATTTATCTTTTTTTGCACCTGAGTTCTATCGATTCCCTTGTTGTCTTTTCGTGCTTCAATGAACCCATAATCTTTAAAACCCCTCGTGACTTTCAAGTAGTTAAATCCGTTTTCTTCTAGTGCTTGCCTTAGAACACTCGGAATTATATACACGGCATTAGCCTCAATTTTTCCGTAACAAGGCGTACTGTCCGGCGAAAATCTGTTTTTGTTGCTCGCCACCCAACTTATAACAAAGTCCCAAGCTCTTTCAATCGTGCTTGTTAGCTGCAGTTCTTTACTGTTTTCTGAGATTTTTACTCCCATATCCACAGCTTCGTCCCACGCATCACGTTCATTTTCTTCAAAAACCGAAACCGAAGAGTAATAATCTCCGAGACACACAATCGCAATATTATCCAAGTGCGAATAATCATCGTTTTCCGTACATTTTTGCTTGATATCTTTACACATCTTTTCGAATTGCCTATTCACTTGATTCTTGTTTTTTATGACATCTTTTATCAAATACTCGACAAATATCCTACCTGCAAATCCGTAGTTATTCTCACTAATCAAGTGAAACTGATGTGCATACTCGGCATTATCGCAGGGCTTTCCGTAGAGTTCCAAAACCCTCGTCATAGCTCCATCGTTACTGTTTTCTTTGGTCATGGGCTGCTCACCCGAAGTAATCACGTTGTTTCTCCAACTAAGTGTCTCTTGGATTGTCCCGTCCTTACTGCCACGCAGTCTGCCGAACCCGTTTGCCAAGCTATAAATGATATTTTCAACAGATAATTTCCGACTGTTTAAAACTTGTAACTCGTCTATCGCAAACGGAATATGCTTTAAAATACACGCCATTCGCTCAAGTCCGACATTTGTGGCATTAAAACTTCCCATAAGCCTTGCCGGATCGCCCCACACACTTATCGCCATTTTTATTGCTGCAGTTTTTCCCGATTTGGAGTCGTTCCATATATGAACGAAAAACACTCTGTGTTTTAGAATTTCGAGCATAGGGGATGCAAACGATGACGCCAATAAAAACCTCCCGAAAAGATTGTCCCGGAGTAATTTGGCACTTTTTAACCACATCTCAAAATCACCTTTAGGTGTCATACTTTCAGCTATTCGCATCGCCTCTTTGTGTTCAGATTCAAATACAATGTCTTTGCTTTTTATATACGGGAAGAACGAAGAACTATCAAGCCAACCAACACGAGATATTGATTTCACCAAAGGTATGACGTTAAGATTTACATTTTCATCGTCGCTTAAATATGCCACTATATCCGCAGCGTTTTTCGAAGATACAGGAAGTCCCGAATCAGCATATTTAATTATCGAAGTTCTGTTAAATACACTTGAACGAGGAGCAACGAGCCTTTTCCAATGTCCGTCCCTAAAAAAACTAAGCTCTATTTTTTCGGTACCGTCATCAAAGTTTTCAAGTCTCTTGGTTATAACAATCGGGCAAATACACACAACTAGCAATTCGTCAGAGTTTGTACCTCGAACAACTTTTTGAATGCCACTTTTCATAGACACTTTCCAACCAAACGGAACAACAGCACCGCTTAAATTTATCCCTTTGAGGTCAAGTGGTGTTAAATTGCTTTGAGAATCGTCTTCACTCTTTTTCTTGCTCTCAAATCGTACCGCTTTTTCGAAATCCCGGAGATTCACTTTGCCCTTAAGTTTTGACTTAAGTCTTGCGTACTCTGACGGCAGATTTAATTTTGCCCAAGCACATAGTTTTAAGTTCTCCTTTGACAAAATCTCATCGGCACTAATCTTATCGCTTGAAATTATCTCCGATATTTGCTCCTCAAAACTTGGGAGTCCGTAAACAATCGGAGCCTTAACAGGACAATTTTTGCCACAATCAAAATTAAGATTTTCACGAATGTACTCACAAGTATGGGGCTTGTTCTTCTGGATTGCACGCTGAACTTTTCGTTCGGTCTCATCAAAACTATATTTCGGATAGTTCCTACTAAACTCGTGTATACTACTTTTAGAATCTTTAAGCGGAGCGAGATTCGTTATCATAGCGTGCCACAGAGGTTCGGGAAGATTTTCAGCGTGTTTCTTACAGTACTTTATAAATTCGCATTTTCCGACAACTTTTTCTACTGATTGTACACTTTTACTAACAGATGCAA
>CAZDOV010000109.1:0-3408 GCA_964507135.1 uncultured Eubacteriales bacterium
ACGGTTAGCCCACACCCTAAAGTTAGGGGGTGGAAATATGCAAGAAATGATAACTGTTTTAAGTATCATACTATTAGTTTTAAAAATAATAAAAACTATAAAAAGCATAAAAAATTAACCGTCTCACTCGAAAGAATGGTTAATTTTTCAATCATATCTCAGAGGGGCTAACCGTTTAAATCGGTAAACTTCCCTTGCTTTTTATTGTAGCAGACTTTTTGAAAAAGTCAACTGTTTTAGTTATATGAAGAATCGATATAAATGAATATGGTATGACATCGCCACACGCACAGACTTCAAATTTGCAAGCGTGGAGGTGATATCATGAAACGGATTATTTCGAGATTAATTCGGTTGGTTTTTAAGAAATTATGTAAGAAAAAACAGCCTACGATAAAGGCTGTAAATTCTACAATAATCTTCATAAATATCAACAAGGATTAATATGAAAAACCCTCATTACCTTTTATTATATTAAACTTTTTGAAAAAGTCAACTGTAAAAAACTGGCACAAGGTTTAATTATAAATAGACATACTATGTTTTAGCGCTGGAAGCCACACATATTCAAAATTGAGGTTCAAAATAGAATCCATAAAATCTTCTGCTTTTTGGATTTTACAATTAAGCTCATCAGAAATGTGCGTAGCGTCGCCAATTGTTGATTCGTAATCAGCCAATTCATTGCAAGCTTTTAAGAAGTTTTCAAAAATATTTTCTGCGCAAGTTTTTAACGCTTCTTGCTGAGATGAATCAGCAAACGTTTTTTCGCTGATATTTTCAATTATCATTGAATAAATTTGTTGCAGTTCGTAATAAGCATTTGTTTTTTCGTCAGTCATATTGATAAACAAATCTTTCAGAGATTCTGTTTGTTTTTCTTTAAATTTTAGCCACAGAGAGCTCTTTGAGATGTCGTCGCTGCTTAAGCGGCAAGCGTTAAATTTATTAATTATGTAATCAAGAGAATTTGTTCCTATCTTATTGGTTGATGCTCCTTTTTTTGTTGAAACGCCGAAATTACCGTTATTTGCACTAATTTCAAGTTGTATGGAGTTGTTTTCGGTGTATTTTGTTAGTTTTAATACTGTTTCATCGGCATCTTTTTTGATAAGCTCGCAATTGGGCAGAGGGATAATTTTATCTTCGTCTGACGTTTTAGCTACTTTGGTAAGGAGAAATTTAATGTTAACATAATTTTGAGCGATTAATTTTGTTGGTACTGGGCCCACCGTCTCTAGACGGCAGTTTAGAGATACGTTCGCGAGTTCTTCGTCGACGAGCGTGAGAGAATCTGCAAAAAGTTTGAATATAGATTCGGATTTTTCGGAAGAAGTTTTTGCCAATTTGTGCAATGTTTTTTTTAGTGCACCTATTCCTTGAATTTTGCCTCCAAAAACAGGCAATTGCACAGATACGTCTATAGCCTCACCGTCATCCGTATAAAGCGGACTTCTCGTGTTTGAATACGTAATGTTAAGTTTAGAATCACCTAATATTGGTACTGAAAAAGATGTTGAACCACCAACCGAGATGGTGTTTGAGTGTCTAAAAGTTTTGAACGATACGTCATTACCAAATAGTTTTTCAGAAAAATTTTGCATAAGGGATAAGTGTTCGATTTCACTATAAAGCGCATCAAATAAGTCTTCGATTTCTGGGGTTGAGACTGAAGTAAAACTGCGAAGATACGCGGCGCTGCATATGGCAGTTTTGAAAATATTACTTCTGTGGCGATGAAATTTTTTCATTAATCCTGAGCCAAGCCAATTCTTTTCGATTTGCTTTTTTTTGGAGTAAGCTTTCTCTTTTTCTTGTGCGGTAGTATTGTTATCAGCTAAAATTGATAGTACAAAATTATATTGTCGCAAATCTCCGATCAAATTCGAAATTAAAATTGAGATGACTTCTTTTTCGGTTTTTTCTCTTTCATGGCTTATTTTGTCGCACTTCAGATAACTTTCGATACTTTCTTTTATTTCAGTATATTTTCGTGTGTCAGTTTGCCCCAAAAATTTTGCCAAATCGTTTGGATTGTCAAAATATTCGCTCAGATTGCAATTTATATCAATTAAGTCTAAGTATGGATTTAAAATTCCGGTTTTTGTAAGTGAGTTTTCTATTGAAGCGTTTATGCCCATTGATGCCAAACAATTCACTGCGGCATTTGCGTCAGCCTGCAAGTTCACAGTTGTTTCTTTTTCTTTACTATTTACAAGTGTAATTTCAGGCCATTTAAATGTTGTATTTTGAGGAACGATATTCGTTGCTTTTAAAAACCATCCGAGTGATGTTTGAATTTTGGATAGGGTTTCGCGTTCGCTATCTCTCATTTTTTCCCGGGATGAAATGATTTCTTTTATTTCATCATCTGTAATTTTAACGTAGCTAAAATTGCCTTTTTTAACTCCCAAATCCAAAAATTGTTCTAAAGAATAAAAAATCAACGAATTTGTTAAGCCTAATGCAAACTCCAAATTAGCTTCAAGATAGTCTTTTAAGCCTATCCCTATGCTAATCCCAAAGTTACCAGAATTATCTATTTTGTAAAAACCTTTTTCGGTTGAACCGCAATCCGTTTGTGCGCCCACAGAAATGCCGATTTTCGGGCCTTCGGATATTCCAGCACCCCCAGTTACGCTTGTGGACTGGGATTCTTTTCCGAGTTTAGATTCTATATTTTCCCTGTATTGCTCTAAAATTTCGTTTGCTGATTCTCGCGAAATTTTAGTTTGATATGCTGACCTCATTGCCGAAATGAATTTGTAACCCGCATTACTGCTTTTTATGTTTTCATCACAATTCATCATATTTTCAAGAGTGCATAGCCATTTTAAAATCTCTAAATTTTTGTCTTTTTGCAGAGCGCTTTGATTTTCTGCGTAACTTGCGATATTCTGTAAACATTCCACGATTGACGCGTTTTGAGTTATGGGATCTGTTATGAACGATTTGTCATTTATGTAAGACGATTCTTCACTATTCAAAAGAAAATCAATTCCGAATTTTAAAGCTATATCCAGATTGTTTTCGTCAAACAAATCGAGTTTATGCGAATTCGGGTCTGAAAAATGAAATTCTGGATTTTTACCTGACGTGTTCTTAATGCTTTTACTGGACTTTTTGTTCGAAGATGCCGCCGTGCTGTTTTGCCCAAAAACTACGTTTTCCCCACACATTTCGGCAGAAGCCATTGTTACTCCCAAAATTGTTGCTAAAGTTTTTTTTAGTATCATACAAATACCTCCTTATAAAAAATATTTAAAATAGTACCTAATTTGAGCATCCAGTACGCGGTTATTATAAATTATCGGGAAATAAAAGTCAACAATATACATAAAAAAATAAATAAAATATAGCAAAAATAGATATTTTTTAAATTTCGCACATAAGAACTGAAATAATATC
>CAZDOV010000110.1:0-3392 GCA_964507135.1 uncultured Eubacteriales bacterium
CGCCAAACGTTCTGCACTTTTTGGGCCAACGCCTTTTAAGTTTTTTATGTCAACTTTAAATAAAGATGCCATATTGGCACCTCCAATTTACATTACTCTACTGAAATTATAAAATAATATATAGGTTGATCTCCTTTGACAAGAGTTACCTCAAATTCGCCGTCAAGTGCACTTTCAACACGAGATTTAGCTAACAGCGCTTGCTCTTCGCTTATTCCCTCACCATAAATCAAAGTTATAAATTCAGTGTTATCGTTAACAAGCCTTTTAGTGAGATCCACCGCCGCATCGACAGGATTGTGTGCCGTAAACAATAGCTTTCCATCTGCAAGCGCAAGAATATCATGCTCTTTTATTTTAAATCCACCAAATTCAGAATCTCGTGCAGCAAAAGTTACCTGACCGGTTGTCACCTTTTCCGCGGCTTTAGTCATATCAGCAATATTTTCTTGTATCCCGGATTCCGGATTATAAGCTAAAATAGCAGCAGTTCCTTGAGAAATCGTTTTAGTAGGCAAAACCACGACCGTGCGATCTTTAACAAGCTCTACACTTTGCTGAGCCGACATGATAATATTTTTGTTGTTTGGGAGCACATAGACCGTTTTGGCTGGAGTGGCCAAAATCGCTTCTGTAATTATTTCGGTGCTAGGATTCATAGTCTGCCCGCCGTTTATAACGTTACTACACCCTAAATCCTTAAATAAATTAACTACCCCTTCGCCGGCAGCCACAGCAACAAATCCCACTGCCTCTTCAGGGCACTTAACATCGACTTTTTCTTCGGCAATTGCAGAAGCTTCTTTTTCACGAAGCTTTTCTGCAGCAATTCTATGTTGTTCTTTCATATTTTCGACTTTAACAGTCAAAAACTGACCATATCTTATTCCTTCCTGAAGCACTTTGCCAGGATTTTCAGTATGAACATGAACCTTAATTATATCCTCATCGTCAACAACAACAACGCAATCGCCAATTTTTTGCAAACGATCTCTTAATTTAGCTGGGCGAAGCTTACAAAATTTATTGCGTTTAACAAAAAACTCCGTACAGTATGTAAAGGTTATATCACTGTCAAATTCAGCAGCGGCATTTCGAAACGCAACGTCTGCATCTACGCTCCCGGCTTGTTCACCGGCATCAACAACGACCCCACTTTCAAACACGCTAAGCATTCCGTCAAAGATCAGACAAATACCTTTGCCACCAGCATCAACAACTCCTGCTTTTTTGAGCACAGGCAACAAGTCCGGCGTAGTTTTCAAAGCTTCTTTTGCGCCTTCGCAAATTTCTTTCCAAATATACACAAAATCGTTATTCGATTTCAAAGCACGTTCGGCACGCTCACAAGCAAGCCGAGCAACGGTCAACATCGTACCCTCAGTGGGCTTCGTCACCGCGCTATATGCTCCTTTAACTCCAACTTTCAAAGCGTGAACAATATCGCTACCGCTGACAGTTTCCAAATCACCAAAGAATTGAGTGAAGCCTCGGAAAAGTATCGATAAAATAACCCCTGAATTTCCTCTGGCACCTCTAAGCAATGCCGGAACAAATGCCTTCACGACTTCACCAACAGTTGCAGAATCGCCAACACTTTTTAGGGATTCTACTGCCGAAGACATCGTCATCGACATATTTGTCCCTGTGTCGCCATCAGGAACAGGAAAAATATTAAGTTCGTTTACCAAAGTTTTATTTCTTAAAATATTATTTGCTCCGGAAATCACAGCATTTCTTAATTGCATTCCGTTAATCAATACCACACAACTCCTAATCAAAACAATTTTGAAATTATTTTTAAAATTATTAGCTACGATTAAAAAACCCTAAGTCTTTTCACCGACTTTGTCAATCCAGAATTTTCATCCACATCAAAAATCACACACTCGATTTTGCACGGGCCGTCGGCATTTTCAAATCTAACAGGTATGCGATTTTTCATTCTTTTTATCGACAATTCTTTTTTTACTCCAAGTACCGAAACAATTGGGCCTGTCATGCCAACATCAGTTATGTAACCTGTTCCACCCGGAAGTACACATTCGTCAGAAGTCTGAACGTGTGTGTGAGTTCCAAAAATTGCAGAAACTCGACCATCCAAATAATACGCGAGCGCCAACTTTTCTGCGGTAGCTTCTGCATGAAAATCCACGATCTTGATTCTGCAATCTTGACAGTTTTCTAACACTTCGTTCATCGTGTCAATCGGGGGCTTCATACATTCCATATACAGCACACCCAATAAATTTATAACACATATTAAAGTGTTTTTCACTAAAAATTTTCGCATTCCACTCCCCGGCGTCTCAGGAGCAGGATAATTCGCCGGCCGAACTATCCTGTTATTTTCGTTGAAAAGCGCAAAAGTTTCTTTGCGCTTGAACGTATGATTCCCGCCCGTAATCACGTCTGCTCCCGCACTTAAAATATTGTGAACCGAAGTCGGCAAAATCCCATTGCCTTCAGCCGAATTTTCGCCATTAACAATCACAAAATCTATTTTGTAGTCCTCTCTTATTTTTGGAAGTTTAAGCTTCAAGAAATTCACGCCTACCTTCCCGACAACATCACCGATAGCTAAAATTTTCAAAATATTTCTCTCTCTTCCTTAATATCTTCGGCAAATTTTCTCAAACTCTTTTTGTAAGATTCTCTACAGGATTTCTATGAAGCTTATGCACAAAACAAGTTATTTTGCGTATTCAATTGCCCTGCTCTCACGAATTATGTTAACTTTAATTTGGCCAGGATAATCAAGCTCGGTTTCAATTTTTTTGCATATTTGGCGAGCAAGCGGAACCATTCTCTCATCATTTACAATTTCAGGCTGTATCATCACACGTACCTCTCGCCCTGCTTGAATTGCGTAACATCCCTTTATCCCTTCAAATGACGACACAATCGCTTCCAGTTTTTCTAATCTTTTAATATAATTTTCTAAATTTTCCCTCCGCGCTCCGGGCCTCGCTGCCGACACCGTATCTGCTGCTTGCAAAATAAAAGCATACGGCGTGCGCGGTTCAATATCACCATGATGCGCATGAATCGCGTGAATAACTTCGCTGTTTTCTTTATATTTTTTCGCAACATTCACGCCGATATCAATGTGAGAACCTTCTGATTCATGATCCAAGGCTTTGCCTATATCGTGGAGCAACCCTATTCTTTTAGCGAGTGAAGCGTCAAGGCCCAATTCTGAAGCGATCATACCACAAAGGTGCGAAACTTCAGAAGAATGCTTCAGAACGTTCTGCCCATAACTCGTTCTGTATTTAAGACGGCCTAAAAGGTCCACAAGTACCGGGTGCAAATTGTTCACGCCTGCTTTAATAGCAGCATTTTGGCCTTCCTCTTTGATTTCTTTTTCAACATCTCTCCGTGCTCGTTCA
>CAZDOV010000111.1:0-3391 GCA_964507135.1 uncultured Eubacteriales bacterium
GATGGTTTTGTAGAAACAGTTGTGTTTAATACAGCTTTAATAAGAAGAAGGATCCGTAGTGCGGATTTTCGAATAGAAATGCTGCGTGCAGGCGAAAATTCAAAAACAGATATTGCCGTTTGTTATATGGATTCAAGGGTTGACAAGAAATTTTTAGAGCAAATAAAGAAGCGTATTCAGAATATAAAAGTGGATGCACTTACTATGAATCAGGAAAGTCTTGCAGAATGTCTGTATGAAAGACGTTGGTATAATCCTTTTCCAAAATTCAAGTATTCAGAACGGCCTGATACAGCTGCGGCACAGATTTTGGAAGGTAATATTGTGATTTTAGTGGACAATTCTCCGGCTGCCATGATAATGCCGACTTCCATTTTTGATGTGATAGAAGAGGCAGATGATTATTATTTTCCGCCTATCACAGGCACATATTTACGTTTTGCCCGTTTTGCAATAGCAATTCTGACATATTTAATGACACCTACTTTTTTACTGCTTATGAATGCGAGAGAATATATTCCGGAAACTTTTTCGTTTATTATTTTGAAAAATCCAGAAAATATCCCGCTGATATGGCAGTTTTTGATATTGGAATTTGCAATTGACGGACTTCGGTTAGCAGCAGTAAATACACCAAATATGTTAAATACACCGCTTTCCATAATGGCAGCGTTGGTGTTAGGAGAATTTTCCGTAAACAGTGGATGGTTCAACTCGGAGGTTATGCTTTATATGGCGTTTGTTGCAATTGCAAGTTTTACGCAGGCAAACTATGAGTTAAGCTATGCTTTAAAATTTATGAGATTGCTTACGCTGATTTTGACAGCGATTTTTGGTCTTTGGGGTTATGCTGCAGGAATTTTGGTTTGTCTTATTTTTGTGATAAGTAATAAGACGGTGTCTGGACAAAGCTATGTGTATCCATTGATTCCCTTTAATCCGAAATTACTTTTCAAAAGACTGTTTAGGCTGCGGATGCCCGGGGCAAAAAAATAAAAACAACACGCAGAGACCATGTTAGTTTCTGCGTGTTGTTTTATTTTCTCAGTGATGTAATTTAAGCTACCAGCTTCGGATGAATTTGTTGATGTAGTTGTCCAAACAAGATTCAATAACGCGAATGGCTTCTTCACGGTTGCCTTGCTCATTTACATCTGTTGTTTTACATTCCAATGCTTTATAAACAGAAAAAAAGTGTTCCATTTCTTCAACCACGTGGGAGGGTAACTCTGAAATATCATGGTAGCTGTTGTAGGTAGGATCACCAAAGGGAACTGCAATTATTTTTTCGTCACGTTTGCCGCCATCTAACATTGAAATAACACCGATTGGGTAGGCACGAACTAAGGTCAGGGGTGCAACCGGTTCTGAACAAAGTAAAAGCACATCAAGTGGGTCCCCATCATCACCGTATGTGCGGGGAATAAAACCATAGTTGGCAGGATAGTGGGTAGAAGTATAAAGAACACGATCTAATATAATATAGCCGGTTTCTTTATCCAGCTCATATTTATTTTTGCTGCCTTTCGGAATTTCAATTACACAGATGAAATCTGTAGGAGTAACTCTTTTTACATTGATATTGTGCCAAATATTACTGTTGATACCTTGCATAAGTATTTTTCCTCCTCGAATTATTTTGAGAATTTGAAATTTATAATCATTATAGCATTTTTAATGGTAAAGTAAAACTAGATTTTGACGGTGTTTTGATAAAAAATCCACCCGTCCATTTTGATAATGGACGGGTGGATTTTTTGTTACTTACAACTACAATTTGGGGGATTCTTTTGACTGTCACCATTTGTATCAAAACCGGGATTGATGGCATAGAAATTTTTGGCGTTAAGTTTATCCTGCGTGATGCGAAGCGCTTCACCAAACCGCTGGAAGTGTACGATTTCACGTTGCCGGAGAAACTTAATTGGTTCACAAACATCAGGGTCTTTAATCAGACGCAGGATATTATCATAAGTCGTACGCGCTTTTTGTTCTGCTGCACCTTCATAAATACAACATACTGCGGAGGGAGGTGAAAAGAGTGCAAAAGCTGAAAAATCGAGTACTTGACAAGATGATGGAATCACAGCTTACTAAGGCAGAAGTGGATTTTATAATATATATATCGCACTATCAGGATCCAAAAGGACGGATATATGGAGTATACTATAAAGACGTATGTCAGGCAATAGATGTTTCATACGAAACTTTTTATGTTACGATGCATTCTCTGACCCAAAAAGGTCTTATATCAGTGAAAAAGGATTGCTGGGGAGATTGGGATATAACTATTCAGGATAATGATTTCAGTTATCCTGAAGCTGTTAAAGAAGGCTATGTCAGTACAGGGCATGACATTTTTTATAATAAAAAATTCGGAGAATTAAAGGCAAATGAGAAGCTGTTGGCAATGCATTTTTTAAAAATAGCAGGGGCAGGCAAGAAGAACCACCATGAAAAGTATTGTATTGGCGTAGAAACTTTTTATGAAAAATATGCAAAGCTCCTTCAGGTGTCTAAGAGAACTCTGCAGGTATATTTAGGTAAGCTTAGAGACTTCTTCTCCATAGGAATAAAGGACAAATTGTACTGGATTAGGCCGTTAGTAGAGGACTATAAAGAAAAAGCCCCTACAGACATAAAAAATTTTTCCGGATGGATTTGTGGGGTAGCATTTAGAAGAAATAGAGCAACCTACACAGGTGAGAGTGCCGTAGATACAGCAGATTTGATTGTACAATATGATGGGAAAGTGCAAAAAGATATTGTACAGGTGTTTTTTCAGGCTGTACGCCAAAGCATTGAAAAGGTTAATGAGTCGATCAAGAATAAGTATAAATGGAATAGGGAAGTTAACCCTAAATTTATACATAAGATTATGCGAAATATAGCAGCAGTTTAGAGCCTACAATTAGAATAGGCTTATTCGTGTTCTCAAAAATAGTGTAAAAAAGATTATTTTTGAAGATAATGAGTTTTTTTGGGCGTTTAAAAGTGAATTTTGAATGTATCAATGAGTAGCAGAGACCGGAGAGGTCTTTTTTTGATGCTATAAAAAAGAAAAATATTCAGATTTTGCGGTAGTTTATAGTTGCGGTTTTCAGATTTTGTGCAAGGTAAAAAATATATTCAGATTTCAAAGTGATTTATGAGAATTGCTTTCAGATATTTTGCAAGCAGTTTTTGACGAAAACGCAGCAAATATAGGGAAAAAGAGGATGTTTTGTGCGGAGCATATTTTCCCTATTATATTTATCCTATGTATACCATGCTGGTAATATTCATTCTATTTAATTAAAAATGTTACAGATAAACATTGGGAAACGTAAGCCAGTTTTGTATAAGCGAGTTGCTTCGAGGACGGTAATCCTATCAAAAAAGCAAGGGTATA
>CAZDOV010000112.1:0-3372 GCA_964507135.1 uncultured Eubacteriales bacterium
ACTATATAAGCTGAAGCGCGGCTTAGCTTAAGTAATCTTCCAGAATTTCGTTCAGCTGTTCGTTATTTTCAGCAAATATGCCGTTTTTAAGGATTTTTTGGTCTGCTTCTGGGAGCGTTTTCACGGATACCTCTGTGGTGCGGAGCGGTTTTTCACTGCCCCTTTTAAAAACAGCTATGCAACCCTTATATTCCTTCACGCTGTAGCTATCGTGCCCGGGCAATTTTTGCGTATTTTCATTTGCTTCAGGTTCTTGATTGCGCACAACATTAGTTTTAGACTCCGAATTTACGGTTTTGTCGGCCGAATCGCCGCGGTTCAGTGCTGATACAATCACGAAAATAATTACCATCAAACTGATTATCAAAGCTTTTTGTTTTTTCATTTTTTAACTCTCCATTTTTTTAATTTGATTCAAATCAAGTTTCTCCGATAATTGATTGGATTATTCTCGCGTTTGAGCATAAATTTGATTATATAAAGGCTTTTTGGTACAATTTCGTTGAAAGTATCATATTTCGAAAAGATGTGAATATAGCATTGGGAAAACTTATAGTTATAGAGGGATTAGACGGGTCAGGAAAAAACACCCAAACTAAGTTGCTTTCGGAATACTTACAAAAAAACGGTCAAAAAGCGAGCCATATTTCGTTCCCCGATTATAATCAACCTTCATCAACGCTTGTGAGAATGTATTTGAATTCCGAATTTGGTAGTGATCCGAATGACGTTAATGCGTACGCTGCTTCGTCGTTTTATGCTGTTGATAGGTTCGCGAGTTTCAAAAAATTTTGGCAAAAAGAATATTTTGAAGGCCACCACATTTTGTGCGACCGTTATACCACCTCTAACGCGATATATCAGATGTGCAAACTCCCAAAAGCTAGTTGGGAAAGTTTTTTGGATTGGCTTTGCGATTTTGAATACGAAAAACTTAAGCTGCCAAAACCGGACAAAGTTATATATCTCAGCGTTCCCCTTGAAATTTCGCAAAAGCTTTTAAGCCAGCGGTATTCCGGAGATGAAAATAAAAAGGATCTTCACGAAGCCAATCTGAAATTTTTAAAAAGTTGCAAAGAAGCTGCCGATTATGTTGCCGAAAAACAAAATTGGAAGCAAATATATTGTTTTGAAAGCGGCAGCATGAAATCAATTGCGCAAATACATGCTGAGATAGTCGGCATTTTGAACAAAGGAGATTAAATTATTATGCCTCTTCGGTTTCGCGCCCCAATGATTAGTGATAGAGACGAAACATTGCGAATTTTAAGCACTCGCGAGACGCCAAGTTTTTCACAAGCTTTTGGAACGTATTTTTTATGGGCAGAAGAGCACAAAACAAAAATATGCATTAACAACAAAATGCTTTTTATAAAATACGAACATCCGTTCCCGCGATACGAACTGCCTAAAGGTGCTAGGTCGCAAAATGATTTGAAAAATGCGGTGGAACTGATAATCGAAGATTCGCGTATTTGCGGTTATGAAAATCTTCTTTTTTCCAGGCTTATCCAGTCTGAAGTCGAAGCTTTGAATAGCGCCTTCCCTGAAAAATTTGAAGTTACTCCGTCGAGGAATGATTTTGAATATATATATAGTTCCGAAGATTTGGCCAATTTAAAAGGAAAGAAATATCATTCAAAGCGGAATCACATCGCCAAATTTAGCAAATCGTATGATTGGGAATACAAGGCAATCGATTTTGAAAATCAGAAGAGATATCTTGATTTTTTTGAAAGTTGGTTTCAAGTCAAACCGGAAAGCAACGCAAACGAACTTGCAGCTATAAAAAAATCATTCGATTTTTGCGATGAGCTCGGCATGGAAGGCGGAGCTATAATCGTGAATGGCGAAATAGTCGCTTGCGCGTTAGGGGAAAGAATAAACAAAGAAACCTTTCTCGTTCATTTTGAAAAGGCCTTGCCTGAATTTTCGGAAGCTTACAGCGTAATTAATCGTGAATTCAGCAAACACTTGTGTAATAAAGGCTATGCTTTTATAAATCGTGAAGAAGACTTAGGCATCCCGGGCCTCAGAAAAGCTAAGCTTTCATATTTGCCGGCAATTTTAATGGAAAAACATAACGCTAGATATAAAAAATATCATAATTGAGAAAATATCCCTGCATGATAAACATACTTTAAATGAAAAAAATAAAACGACGAGCTGACAAATTTTGTTATCGGCCCCAGTATTTTCGGTCGAGGCTGCGGTATTGCACAGCCTCGGCAATGTGTTTTGCGTCAACGGCTGCGCAATTATCTAAATCTGCAATAGTTCTGGCAATTTTGAGTATTTTGTCGTAACCTCTTGCTGATAGTTGCATTTTTTCGAAGGCATTTTTTAAGACGGTGTCTGCTCTGTCTGTTGTATTACAGGCTTCTTTGATGAGGTGTGATGGCAGATTGGCGTTACTCTTTATTGATAAGTTCTTATAGCGATTAACTTGTATTTTTCGTGCTTTGTTCACTCTTTTTCGAATTTCAGAAGAAGATTCTGGAATGGTCTTTGATGATAAATTGTCAAAATCCACAGGCGGAACGTCAATGTGTAAATCCATTCGGTCAAGCATTGGGCCGGAAATTTTTGAAAGATATCTGGAAATTGCAGCTGCTGAACAAGTGCAACGTTTTGTCGGGTGGCCAAAATATCCGCACGGGCAAGGATTCGTCGCAGCAACGAGCATTACGGAACATGGGTACGTTAAAGTGCTTTGAACTCGTGCGATAGTTATTTTGTTTTCTTCCAGAGGTTGCCTAAGAGTTTCAAGAGTGGCGCGCGAAAATTCAGAGAGCTCATCCAAAAATAACACCCCATTATGCGCAAGCGAAATTTCTCCAGGTCGCGGTATGCTCCCGCCGCCAGAAAGCCCTACTGAAGAAACCGTATGATGCGGAGCTCTGAAAGGGCGCTGCGAAATTAACGGCGAGCTCGGATCAAGAATCCCTGCAATTGAGTGGATTTTTGTTGTATCTATTATTTCTTCAAACGTCATTTCTGGCAGTATTGAAGTTATTCGTTTCGCGAGCATACTTTTCCCCGATCCAGGAGAACCAATCAGCAATGCATTGTGATTTCCTGCAGCAGCTATTTCTAAAGCTCTTTTGACGGCATACTGGCCTTTGACTTGGGAAAAATCCAGAAAATTTTCATCGCGCTTTTTTGTTATTATGGTAGGCAATTGGCGCGCGATAGGAGTTCCAAGCTGAAAATAAGCGGTAAGCTCACGAACATTTTTTACGGGATATACCGATATGCCTTCTATTGCAGCAGCTTCCACTGCGTTCTGATAAGGTACGAATATATTACGAAATCCGTGCTGTTTAGCGTGTATTGTCATTGGTAATACACCGTGAATAGGGCAAACTTCGC
>CAZDOV010000113.1:0-3352 GCA_964507135.1 uncultured Eubacteriales bacterium
TACAACGGTCATAATTGAGCATTCCCCTGGTTTTATAGCATACTACTCTGGTCTTGGAGAAACCACCGCAGTCACGAAAGATCAAGAATTAAAAGCCGGAGACAATATCGGCTTAATCAAGAATGTTCCCTGTGAGATTTTGGACGAGCCTCATCTTCACCTCGCGGTTTGCAAAGATGAAAAATTTATCGATCCTATGCTTGTTCTGGATGGCGCAAACTAGAATTGTTTGCGCGAGAGTAAATTGCTCATAGCTGGCACAACAATTACGAAAAACAATTGCACAAAGCCTATGAAAAAAAATCCTGCAAATTGAAAAATATCAAAGCTTTCTATGGTAAAATACAAAAACCATAGAAAGCTTTTGTGTTCGTCTATTTTGCAGAGTTTTTATAGGTTAGAAAACACAGTAAAACACTTTATAAACATTAAGTTTAAAAAGCGAGAAACTACTGGCGACCAGCGTCGGCTAGCATACACGGCTACGTAGCAGAGTTTCAGCCCTTGATATCTCATAATTTATCTCCTGAAGATTTACACCTAAATCTGCTGCAAGGCCAGATTGTTGTAAGGCATCACGAGTTAGTTGAGCGTCTACTAGATCAACTGCGGATCGGGATAAAGAACGGTCAGCAACATCCGATATGATAAGTTCCATAGTGGAGTGAATATTGTTGATAGATGAACGTAACATAGACACCGCAGCAGGGCGTCCGGCAGGGGTAAAGGGAACGGCAAGTGCATCGCGCAATGAGCGGTGGGATCCCTCGGCAAACGCAATGGCAGCAGCAAGTTCGGTGAGTTCTGGTGTAAAGGTGGTCCCAAAGCAAGGTGCGCTAAATATGCGAAGAGAGAAGCGAGCGACGGCAATAAGGTGAGAAAAATCGGCGGCAGGGATCCTCCTTCTCGCGGCGACAGCAGAACGGAGGAACTGGGCTAAGAAGGTAAGACCAGTTCGGTGTCTAGGTAGGAGAGCGATGCAGAAAAAATTAAGTTTCAGTGCATCGTTAGTGAAGATTTGAGTTCCAGACTCACTAAGTAGGCGGTCAGCGGACTCTAGGTCGGCGGGCGGAAATTGATCTACGGAGAGTGGCGTCATGAGCGCCGGGGGAGCATCATCAGCTAGCTGTAAAGCTCTGCCATTCGTGGCAGTGGCGCGCTGTAAGGCCGATTCAACGAGAGCGCGCTGGTTTGCAAAATATTTACTGTCTGCAGCAACCACAGCACGGCACAGTAGTTGAGATGTGGGTTGAATAAGTGGAAATGTGGATAAAATCAATGCTACGACTTTTTTAATTTTTTTCATGCGATTAACTCCTTTGTAATTTTTATTTTTTGTTGCATCAAATATATTGTAGCATGTGCATTAGCAAAATGCAATACTAATTTTATGATTTTATAACCACAATAAAACTATTTAGAAGTTATAAAAACAGAAACTTTCGCAAAGTTTTTTTGAATTAACATTAAAAGCAAAGCTATTCTACTTTTATATATTTTTTGATATTTTCAAAAATTTTAGTGCTTATGCCTTTGATATTCAAAATTTCTTCTATTTCAGAAAAGCCCCCATGAGTTTCGCGATAGGAGATAATTCTATCGGCTATTTTAGGGCCAACGCCTGGCAAAAATTCTACCAAAGTTTCTTTGTCAGCTGTGTTCAGATTTACCTTTCCCCCATCTATTTTGTTGGTAATTTCGGACTCATTTGTGGATGTTTGTGCAACTTTGTTCATCGATAAATCTCCGCTGAGTTTAATGTCTGCCGGGACTTCGGGTATGAAAAATGCATTATAAAAGCAAATCGCACCGCACATCAGCAAAGCAACAGCCAAAAGTATTTTTTCTGCAGTTATGCCGGTTGATTTACTTTTTTGCATAATTATTTTTCACCTAACTTTCATTAATCATTTGATTCGTTTGAAAAGTAATCTGACAATTTTTTTGTTTTGTAAGTATTATTCCAGTATTTTCCCGTTTCCCCTATACAATAACCATTTGAGTCGGAGCGCTTGTCTGCAATCTCGTTCTTGCGCAATAGAGCTGAAAGGGATCGGCGGAATAAGTCGAATTCAGAGTCTAATCCGAATATTTTTAGAGCCATCAGAACCCGTGTAATGCGGAGTCTGTTATGATCATTGACATTAGAGCTCCATGGTTTATTTGCACTGAGGGCTATGTCTCTCAATTGGAAATCATGACCTTCCAGACAATTGGAGCTATAATTTGAAAACAGATTTTTTGAATCAGACGGTGCGTAGGCACGATCGGATTTATCATCGAGGTCTGTTATGCGGAGCGTGACCGTAAATCCCCAGAATAGTAGCATTCTAATGAAATTCAGGCGCATTTCGCGCTGGATACGCGTTATCGTAGCTTGGCCCTCTTCAGTTGCAACTCTTTCCCACAATTTGCGGCATGAGTTTATGTTCAGATCTCGGTTTGTATAAGCTGATTCGCCATAAGTGGGGAAAAACACTTGTATGAAATCGTGATATTCTTCTAAATGTTCGTCGGTGTCTTGCCGAAATTCTCGCCCGGATTTGTATCTGAAACTTTCCTGTGTAATTTCCTCTCCGGATAAAATTTTTATCCAGTTTTTTTGCCTTTCTGTGGGAGTAATACTAACTTTGTTTACAGGTGTATCTTTTTTAGCGTTGATTTTGTTGGGGATTACCGACTTTTCAATTTTCTTCTTGGTTTCTGTTTGGATCGGTTCGTCTTGTATTTCTATTTCCTTTTCGGCCTTATTTTGGGTTGATTTATCTTGTGTTCTCGTTTTCTCTTTGATTTCGTTTTGGGCTGGTTCATCTTCGTGCTTGCACCATTTTGAAAAATTCAAAGAAATGAGCGCTAAAATAACTACACCCACAGCAGCAGAACCGTATATCATTTTTCTAGATTTTTTTGAAGAACGTGAATTTTCGCAAGAAGTCTGGCCATCTTGTAATTCTTTTGCATACGATGGGTTCGCGCTGAGCAGAGTAGCTATAGCTAAAATAATAGATAATAATTTATGTTGTTTCATATTTTAAATCCTCTGGTTTATTTTTAATTTTTCTTTAATTATATCATATCAGAGTTTGGATGTAAAGTATTTTGCGAAATTTTAATGTCAGAAAATTCAGCTAAAGTTAAGACGCAATCAAAATTCATGCTTTGGTTTTCGGAGAAATAGCCCGGCAATAGCATCTTTTGGCGGTATGATGCCATTTACGGCTTTATAAACAGCATCACAAATGGGGATTTCAACGCCATATTTTTGACTGAGATTCACCAAAGCGTGTGAGGTTTTTACGCCTTCTGCAAGCTTATTACACGTTGCACCTAGAACTAACGACTCGCCATATTT
>CAZDOV010000114.1:0-3330 GCA_964507135.1 uncultured Eubacteriales bacterium
CGGATTGTTAACCGTACTCTTGACTTTTCGGTCAAAATCTCGAATTTCATCAATGGAAAACGAATCGTGCAAACTTTCCATTTTTATTTTGTGCTCTACCGGTGAAAATTTTGCAGAAGCTTTTCCGCCGATTCGTTGGGTCGGAGACGCACTGATTTTTAGTTCAGGGAACTCTGATTCCAGCTCTTCGAGCGCTCTCACCATTGAGTCATATTCATAATCATCAATTTCAGGCGAATCGTCCTCGTAATATTTTTTATTGTGATATTCTATATCTTGCCTGTATTTTTCAGCTAATTTTTTTGCCTCTTCAACCGTCACGTAAAATCACGACATCCTTTGTTTATTTTAAAAATATTCAAATCTAAAGCAAACACATCCAAAACGATATTCGTTCAAAACATTTCTATGCCATTTTCGGTTATTCGCGCTTTTATCAGCTTAGTAGCATCCGGAGCGCAATCCGAAATAACCACAGCTCCTCTCAAAATTTTTTCAGCTTCGGCAAACATATCGGTTTTAGAGGAATACAAAGTTGCCAAAACGTCCCCGCTTTCAATTTTATCACCAGTTTTTTTGTGCAAATCAATTCCGGCACCGTGATCAATTGTATCTTCTTTTTTTTCTCGTCCGGCCCCCAAAATCATAGATGCCTTACCGAGATCTTCGGCATTCATAGAGTGAATAAATCCGCTTGTATTCACAATAATACTGTGAGATTCAACTCTGCTATCCGTAAAATTATCGCGCAAAAATGAATCCAGTGTTCCGCCCTGTGCTTTTACCATCTCTTTGAATTTATCAAGCGCTGCACCGCTTTCAAGAGCGTTTTCTGCCATTTTCAAGCACTCTGAGAGCGTCCCTTTCCCGGCTATGCAAAGCATATTTGCAGCAAGCTCTAGCGATACTTCCCGAAGGTCATCCGGCCCGACCCCTCGTAAAATTTTGCAGGACTCATAAACTTCGAGAGCGTTACCTATTGAAAGTCCCAACGGAGAATTCATATCAGTTATGACTGCAGTAACTTTTCTGCCAAACTTTTTGCCGATTTTCACCATTATTTGAGAAAGCTCCACGGCATCATCAACAGTTCTCATGAACGCTCCGCTGCCAACCTTAATGTCAAGCAGAATACAATCTGCACCCGAAGCTATTTTCTTGCTCATAATGCTCGAAGCTATCAGTGGTTTGCTTTCAACCGTTGCCGTGACATCACGAAGAGCATAAATTTTTTTATCCGCGGGGACTAAATTCCCGGTCTGACTGATGACACTGCAACCAATTTTGTTTACAATTTCAAAAAATTTATCTTCCTCAAGGGCAATATTAAATCCCGGAATTGATTCCAACTTATCAACAGTCCCGCCGGTATGGCCTAATCCTCGGCCTGACATTTTCGCGGTTTTGACACCGCACGCAGCCACAATCGGAATAACTATGAGTGTGGTTTTGTCTCCTACGCCACCAGTACTATGCTTGTCAACTTTTATGCCATCGATTCCAGAAAGATCGATTTGGTCGCCGGAATTTAACATACATTCAGTCAGTGATTCGCACTCCTCGTCCGTCATGCCGTTAAAATATACAGCCATTAAAAATGCTGACATTTGGTAGTCCGGAATTTCGCCATTAACGTATCCTTCTATTAAAAAACGTATCTCGTCTTTGCTCAGCGAGCAATCGTCTCTCTTTTTTTCAATTATGTCATACGCTCTCACGCAAAATCTAACCACCAATCATAAATTTAATTTTATATTTCAAATCTTAAAACGCTATCCCGTCGACACAGTTATCGTATATAAATTTTTCTATTTTCCCCATCTCGTTTGTCTCATAAAATTTGATTAATAGCTCATAAAACGACTTGATATGTTCGTCGGGGATGCTTATTATCCCCACGCCGTTAAAGATCATCTCTTTGTTAGCTATCATCATGGCAGTACGCTTATTACCGTCAATAAATATTTGCCTACGCATACCCCAAAGCATTAAAGTGATCGCACGTTTTGTTGCTGGTTCTATTTTTGATATATTTACCATTTCGTTTCTTATATCGTATTCAAATGGGATTAAAGGTTGCCAAACGGTCAAGAGTGTCCAGCATAAACTGCCATGCTCGTTTCAGGTTATTTATTTTTATAATATCGTCTACTTTTACTCCCTCTACTCCCATTCCGTCAAAAATAGCTTGCGTTTCTGGGAACGTAATATTTATCCCCTCTAACTTTGCGCTTTTATAAATATAATCCACAATATTTCTTTTAGCGAGGAATATATTCTGTTCCTTTGCCATTTTAAACTTATCTTTCATGGGGGGCTCCCCGATTATAATTGTTTCTTAATCAAATTTTTTATAATGCTGCTGGAACCAATTCTATCTGCTCCTGCGTTTATAAATTTTTCAGCATCTGCCAATGTTTGTATCCCACCTGACGCTTTGATTTTAACTTCCGGCGGAAGATTTTCTCTAAAAAGGCGTACATCTTCAATTGTTGCGCCACCAGTTGAAAAACCGGTTGAGGTTTTTATGTAATCTGCTCCAGATTCTGAAACTATTCTGCACACTTTAATTTTTTCCTCTTCAGTCAAAAGGCATGTTTCAACGATGACTTTCAAGGTCGTGTTCTTGCACAATTTTCTTATTTGCTCAAGTTCACGCGCAACATACCAATATCTTCGCGTTTTGAACATACCAACATTTATCATCACGTCCAACTCATCAGCACCGTTCATCAAAGCTATTTCAGCCTCAAAAACTTTCATTATGGTGTGACAATTACCGTTTGGAAAACCAACGACAGTACAAATCCTAATGTTGTCGCCAAAACGTTCTTTTGCAGGCTGAACATAACAAGGTGGGATACACGCTGTAGCCATCTTGTGCCCCATAGCTTGGAGGCAAAGAGCTTTAATTTCAGTGAATCTAGTATCTGGGCGAAGTAAAGTATGATCAACTTTTGATAAAATATCTTCTTGTTTCATTATTATCACCAATTTTCAATATAATTAAGATTTTTAAAAAGCGCAGATTTTACCTAGCGCCTTTTTCATATGGTACTCCCGACGCTCTCGGGGCTGATGAGCGCCCTACAAAAACTATAAGAATAATTACGGTTAGAACATAAGGTATCATAGCGAGAATTGTCGACGGAACATGCACAACCCCTCCACCAAGAACAACTACTAATGCTTGAGAAAACCCAAACAACAAGCACGCAGCATACGCGCCCCAGGGCTTCCATTTGCCAAAAATCACCGCAGCAAGAGCGATAAACCCTTGCCCGCTAACGGCTGTTGGAGTGAATTGCGAAATCACAGCAAGAGTGACCA
>CAZDOV010000115.1:0-3324 GCA_964507135.1 uncultured Eubacteriales bacterium
TTTTTACATATCCACTTGAATAGACTCAGCAAAATCTTTGTCACGGTATCACCTCACTCACCATACAAATTTTCAGTTTGCGTGAGAGGTATACCACAAAGACTTAGTCTCCGCTACCACATTTAGTATAGCATATTTTTATAAAACTTTGAATATTCTTTATTTCATCCCATTTTAACAATATTAATGTAACAAATACAGGAAAGTGGTACGCCCATAGATTTTTAGCGCTACTCACGATTAAATTTCTGATTCTATATGAAATTAAAACAAACGAAGACAACATTCTTCGTTTGCGTTGTGGTGTTGTTTTGCGCTATCCCCGAAAAGTAGATATTCACATATTCAAGCGGCTGGCGGCACCAACGCATTACCAGTAGCCTTGGCCAGAAAACCTTTTCCGAAGATAGTACTCCCCTTCTCTTCTCCCGAGCTTATTCCTGCAAAACTCATCAGTATTCGCAAGTAAGACGCACAAATTGGTAAATCTTTAATGATACTTTCCACGTTTTGGTCGCTGGACGAACCAAGCGCTTGGACATATTTGTTTCCTATATATTGTTTTATTCGGTCTTGAATTTGTTTGAGTGCTATACATACCTCAGCAAATTTAATTTCGTGGTTCGTATCAAGTTTTGAGGTATCCTTTGATTCTTTCTCTTTCACTTTTGCGATCTCTTCACGAAGCAATTTTAACATAGTATCAATAAGTAAGCTGTGAAATTTGGCTAAGGATTTTTTGACGTCTTCAAATTCACTGGTATATTGTTTTGACACATCTTTATAATCAATTACTCCAGCCCAGGATTTCAACCACACTACCCATGCATTCTTTTTTGCGTCCAATTCCTTTTCTGCTTTTGCATGGACATCATCCATAAAATCGATCAGTTCTTTATATGCTGCATTTGTACTTATGTCAGCCTTTGCTTTAATTTTTTCCCATTGGGTTCTAATGCTGACTACATCGGTATTTGCGCTATGTTTAAAATGGTCTTTGAGAGATAGTTTAGCTTTTTTTAGCGTTGCATCGGTGGGTTCGGTGCCTTCAATTCTTTTGTACATCTCCTCACCAATATGTGTTAAGCTTAAAAGCGCTTCAATCCAATTCATGACGATATACCTCCCACATGTTAATAATAATTAAACGCTACCCACCGTAGAAGCATCGGCAGGTGGGGTTACAGCGCCTAGCTCATTATATGAAGCTGCAGAAAACCAACCGCCTCCAATTAATTTTTTGTAATCCTTAGATAGGCTTTTAGTTGAAGGGTCCGCTGAATCGTTAACTTTTTTGGCTGGTGCTAAGCCATTGACTTTGTACACATTCGTTCCAGTTATTTTCATTATGAGAACAATGAACGCTAGTAAGCACGTGAAACCAAAATAATCCTCAGCGTCGACGACCTTTTTTTCTGCTTCCTTAACAGACATTCTGCAGAATATCGCCCATAAATCGTTCCGGTAATTTTTCAACATTTCTGGAACTTTTGATGCAATCACAGCCTCGTTGACGTTAGCGTAGTGGAGTTTTCCGGATTTTATATCGGTTGCAAACGTTTTCAGTTTGGTTGCGATCGGTTGTAATCTAGCCACAATGTTAAGTGGATTAAATAGCGGTTTTTCTAGCTCTTTTTTAATTATTTGTGCATTGAGTTTAATAGACGTTAGGCGTACCGAGAAGTCCAATGGTGAGGTATGGCCAAAGCAAAGTTGAATACATTCGACATACTTCAAACAACGGTCCACGTCGGCTTCGGATGCTTTGTGAGCGTCAACCAACAGACACTTGATTTTAGTTTCAAGGTCACCGATGTTGGCCAGCTGTTTACACTTTTTATAACGGGTGAACAAATTCTCTATAACGGCAGCCTTTTTTTCGTTTTCTTGTAAAAACTCACCACAAGCCATCTTGAGTTTAGTGGTGACAGGGTCGTCATCTTTTGGTGGAAGCTCTTCAATTTTTTTATTAAGTAATTTGAGCTCTGTGGATACTTCTTTTGCTTTTACTAAAATGTCCATTTTAATTCATCCTTCCTTATTTTAATTTTAGAATAGTCCATCCATTTTGATTGATTATCAAAATACCACACAGATTAGTTGCGACGAAATCTGTGATATATAGATAATACACTATAATTTTTTATATTGCAATACTTTTTTGAAAATATTTTACATTTTATCAAATTGACTAATCGTAAAACAAAATACAATAACGAAAAAACTATTTTACAAACTAAACCACAACCCCCTGTTCAATATATTTATCGAACAAGGGGCTGAATGATTGGTGGATATTACTGCCGATGAAATTTGGGTATACCGTTGGTGAAACTCTATAGGCACTCCTGTGTTCATCCCAGGATTTTATTTCTTTGCGAGAAATAGCACCTTTGTTGACACTCCCCACAGCCGAAGCAAAGGGGGTTACAACACAGTTGATAAAGTTGGCTTATCGTAGATGCTGGTGTAACTCGCAGTATTTCAAAGGAATCTTTCACGGAAAGTACCGACCCTAGCTCAGGGTGCTTAACGACAGTCAATTAGGTCTTGGTCTCTTCCTTGCGAGAGTGGAGTCTTTTTTCGTCACAGTTGATATTGTAAATGTAGTTGGTTCAAGAGAACATCCCAGTATAGTGAGGGATTCGTCAACGTCACAAGGGGGCTCTTCACGTATGCCATACGCAGGAAGACATTGGGGCAATGGTTTGAACATTTGGCGTGGATTTGGACCATATAAAATGTTAAAAAATTTGAACTGAGATTCATACGATTTAAAGTAGTCTCGTGTAGGGACAAGTCCTACCAATCTATCACGATCCCATATGAAGGTCCATTTAGCTGGCGCAATACCATCGCCATACTTTTCGTAATCGAAAACCTGTACGTCGTATTCTTTTTTGGAAACGTCATTTATAACTGTGTTTATGGCATCAAAAGCAAAATCCTCAGGATGCGTACTACAGCTATTCACTCGATCAAACTCTTGTTTAGTAAATGAAGTCATTCCACGAGCTAAAGTTCATAAATTACCATCCTTCTTTGTGAAATATTATTACAGTAATATTATAACACGCTTTGATGTAGCTGTCAAACGTTTTTTAAAAATGTTTTCATTTATAATTAATAAATAGAAAATTCAGATATAGGCCCACAAAAATAGAACATTAAACACAAAACAACGCTGTTGTGCCTTGTTTCGGCTTCAAGATTTGCATAAAAGCAATTAGCAAATTCGTCAAACAAGGCAACATATGATAAGATTAAGCTATCAACAATTGAGGTGAATGGAAGTTGAAAAAAATTTTGTTGGGTATGAGCGGA
>CAZDOV010000116.1:0-3310 GCA_964507135.1 uncultured Eubacteriales bacterium
AAATGATATACCCGCTAAAATACGTTAGTGAAGTAGAAGCGGCTACGTCAAATTGCGACGTTGAAAAAGAACTCGTATATGCTATAATAAAATGCGAAAGTGGATTTGATGCAAATGCAACATCTCGCGCCGGAGCTTGCGGACTTATGCAAATTACTCCAGAAACGTTTGACTGGCTTAAAAATCACGTGAAAAAGCTTCCGGAGGGTTATACTCCGGATTTATATGACCCAAAAACGAACGTTCTGTATGGTACGACATTTATTTCTATGCTAAGAAGTAAATATGGTGATGATGTGAAAGCATTGAGCGCTTATAATGCCGGTATGACTGCGGTTGATAGGTGGCTTGGTAATCAGAGTAATTCAAAACATGGTGATGAATTTGGGTATATTGATTATCCTGAAACTAAGGAATATGTCAGGCGAGTTTTGAGAGTCAGAAAAATTTATAGGAAACTTTATTTTGATTAAAGGAGAAAGACTTATGAATGATAAAGATTCACTAAAAGAACTTAAAGAAAAATTGTTTTTAAATCGCGAAAATGGTGCCAAGAGAATTTCTGAAGGTGAACTTAAAAATAGTTTTGAGTTTGCGGAAGGGTATAAATATTTTTTGAGTAAATGTAAAACTGAAAAAGAGTGTGTCAGTTACGCTCTGGAAGCGGCAAAAAAGTTTGGTTTTGTTGAATTTGATAAAAATAAAAAATATACTCCTGGGGATAAAATTTATAGAATCAACAGGGATCGAAATATTGTTCTTGCAGTGATCGGAGAAGAAGGCGCAAAGCACGGGGTCAATATGGCAGTTGCTCATATTGATGCTCCGAGGTTAGATCTCAAGCCCAATCCTTTGGTAGAAAAGAACGAACTTGGAATTTTAAAAACTCATTATTACGGTGGTATAAAAAAATATCAATGGACGACTATACCGCTTGCGATTCACGGAAGGATTGTTAAGCGTGATGGGAGTGCTGTGGATGTGACCTTAGGCGAAAGTGATGACGAACCTCGCTTTTGCATAACGGATTTGCTGCCGCATTTGGCTCGGGAACAAATGAGTAAAAAAATGTCTGAAGCTATTATGGGCGAAGACCTCAATTTGCTCGTAGGAAGTTTGCCTTTTGAGACCAAAGAAGGTACGGATCTTGTAAAGCTTAATATTTTGAAGTTACTTAACGAAAAATACGGCATTGTTGAAAGTGACTTTATTTCTTCAGATTTAGCAATAGTTCCAGCTGCAAAGTCATGCGATATAGGATTTGATCGAAGCTTAATCGGTGGGTACGCTCACGATGACAGAAGCTGTGCGTATCCTTGTTTGAAGGCCATTTTAGATTGTGATTTGCCAAGAAAGACAACCTTGGTTGTGCTCACAGATAAAGAGGAAACCGGAAGCGATGGGAACACCGGCTCTCAGTCAAAGTTTTTAGAATATTTTATTTCAGAATTAGCGAGTTTAGACGGCCTTCACAAACGGGACGTCCTGCCTTTAACGCAATGCCTTTCAGCTGACGTTAACGCCGCGTACGACCCGACGTATCCTTCTAGTTTTGAACCTTTGAACAGTTCATACATTAATCGTGGTGTCGTTGTAACAAAATATACCGGTAGCGGGGGAAAATATGGCACGTCTGATGCTACTGCGGAATTCACCGGAAAAATTTGTAATATGCTTAGCAATCACAATGTGTTGTGGCAAAGCAGTGAACTTGGAAAAGTTGACAACGGAGGCGGCGGAACAATTGCGAAGTATATTGCGAATATGAATGCAGATGTTATTGATATAGGTGTTCCAGTACTTTCCATGCATGCTCCTTTCGAAATTATTTCTAAAATCGACCTTTATTCAACTTTTAGAGCTATTTCCGTTTTCTTTGAGAATAACTAAAAAACACAGCGGTCTAATATAATAGCACTCATGGCAAACTACCAAGAGTGCTATTTTTAATCGCGCCAAGAGTTCAAATTTCACTGCGTCCTGAAAGCGCGCGAGAAAGTGTAACTTCATCTGCAAATTCAAGAGAGGCACCAACGGGTATACCGTAGGCAAGACGAGTTGTTTTTACGCCAAGCGGCTTCACTAATTTAGAAATATACATTGCCGTAGCCTCTCCTTCGACTGTAGGATTAGTGGCAAGAATGATTTCTTTGATTTTTTCTTTGGGAATACGTGAAACCAAATCGCGAATGTGAAGTTCATTTGGCCCAACACCGTTTATCGGAGAAATTGCACCGTGCAAAACATGATATTTTCCGTTATATTCATCGGTACGTTCAATTGCATCGACATCGCGTGGATCTTCAACAACGCACAGCACCGAAAAATCACGTGAACTATCTTCACAAACACTACAAATTGTCTTATCTGTGAAATTGCAGCACTTCTCGCAATAGCGAATATTACTCTTGGCTTCCAAAATGGCATTTGCAAACCCGGTTGCTTTTTCATCGGACATTTTTAAAATTTGATAGGCATATCTTTCGGCGCTTTTATGCCCAATTCCTGGCAAGCTTTCGAAGCATTCTTTTAATTTTGTTAAAGCTAAAAAACTACCTTTTTTCATCAAAACAGTCCCGGCACAGTAATACCGCCAGTCAATGCCTTAATACGTTCATCTCTTTCAACATGAGCTTTATCGATAGCACTATTTGCGGCAGCTATTATCATTTCACAAAGAAGTTCTTGATCTTCTGAAATATCGACCATATCTCTGTTTATCTCTATTTTTTGGAGTCTTGGTTTTCCAGTTATTGTGACTGTCACGGCTCCACCACCGGCAGTTGAAATATATTCTTTTTCATCAACCTCAGTTGAAACTTGTTCTATTCCTTCTTGGGCTTCTTGAGCCTGCTTAGCGAGCTTTTGGAAACTCATTCCACCTTTTCCTTGACCTGGCAATCTTACTTTCATTTTAAATTCCTCCTAATTAATTCACAGTCACATCTATGTTGTTTTTTTGGGCACTTTCAATTAGCGAATCCAGTGGATCTTTGGGTTCTTTTGCTTTTTCTGCGGGTTTATATGGCCCCAAATTATATTGTTTCCCGGTGATATCTTTGATAATTTTTTTAATGGCAATTCTATAATTGCTATCTCTTAAAAGTTCAAAAGCCAAGGGATTTTTCGAATCAATGAGCACAAAGTTGCCGCTTTCATATGCGCGAGATTCTTTTAAAGAAACGCAAAGCGACTTAAAAGTGCCGGCTTCTTGAATTTTGTTAAGTATTTTGTTCCAATCTTTAAACGGCATCCCAGAAATATCACTATTGCTTTTGGCTGGCGTTTCAAGCTGTGTTTCAGATTTTGT
>CAZDOV010000117.1:0-3305 GCA_964507135.1 uncultured Eubacteriales bacterium
TGCAGAAGGTAGAGCACGAGGTGGAGGTGGTGGCGCCGGAACACCTGGGACAGGTTGTGTTTCTGCCCCTTCAGCAGGTTGTGGTGCCGGAACACCTGGGGGAGGTGGTATTGCTGGCCCTTCACCAGTTTGTGAAAATTCCGAGGAACTCGGTGTTCCAGATTGTTCAGGTGTTTGTGTTGGTTCACCTGAGGTGACACTCACAGAGGCAGTCTCAGAGGCAGTCTCAGAGGCAGTCTCAGTGCCATTGGCAGGGATTTGGGGGTCTAATAAGTTTAGTATTTTTCGGTCTTCTGCGTCTGATTTCTTTTCTTCTTCTATTTTAGCGGCTAATTCTGTTTTCGTTGCTTCTAGTTTGCCTTGTGTGTCATTTAATTTTTGTTTTAACTCAGCGCATGTGTTCTCTAGCTCAGCTTTTTCTTTATTTATGCTGTCGGCTCTAGCTTGGGCTTCTGTTAGGGCTTCGGTTGTTTCATTTAATTTTTGTTCTAACTCAGCATATTGTTCTTCTAGTTCAGTTTTTTCGGTATTTATGCTGTCGAATTTAGCTTTTGCTTCAGCAGCCGTTGCGTTCGCGTTTGCTAATTCAGCGTTTAATTGTTTTATAACTGCAGTTTTTGTATTTAAGTTGGTTTTTAACGTAGTGTATTGTTGCGCTAATGTGGCCAGATTGTTCGCTCGCGTATCAGCATCGAGTGCAGATACCGCAGTTAAAACGCCTGAGTCGATTTCCTGAACATTTGATAATTTCAAGCGCAGCTCTTCCAATTCTTTTTGTTTTTCGGTTATGTTATTTTCTAAACTTGCCTTTTCTTCTTCCAAGCGTGCAGCAGTTTCGTTGGCTTCCTTAGATTGGCTACGTGCTTCTTCCAGTTCAGTATTTTTAGCTTTTAATTCTTTGTCTAGTTCGGTTTTTTCTTCTCCCAAGCGTTTAACAGCAGCATTAGCTGTATCAGATTGTTTGCGTGTTTCTTCCAGTTCAGCGTTTTTAGCTTTTAATTCTTCGTCTAGGTCGGTTTGTTTTGCATTCAAGCTAGCAATAGTAGATTTTTGGGTTTCTAAGTTAGCGTTTGTATCTTCTAACTCTTTCGTTAAATCAGTTATTTTTTTAGCGGATTCATCATTAGCTTTGGTGTTAGAATTTTTAATAACCCGAATATACTCGGAAACATAAAGAGCTTGTTGCGGATTTAAATTGGCATCAGTCAAATCTTGATTGTTTGAGTTATCGCCAACGGATTTAAATTTTAAAGTTGACGATTTATCATCCAAAATCAACTGCACATTTTTCGCGCCAAAGAACGTCTTTGCGTAAACATCCGGCGTCATAGTTATTGCTGCAGTATTTTGGTTTTCTTTGGCATTTGGCACTTCTAAGGTACGGACGCCTGAATTTCCGGTAGATTCGTTATAAGCCAATTCTACTAAGAACGCCTTTGAATCATTATTTGTATTAGCGATAAGAATCGTAATCGGTTTGCGCTCGCTATAGTTGCTCACATTAATCTGTATTTCGTTTTTACCCACAGCTTGTACAAAATTCATTAGCCAATTACCGTGGAGCGACTCTGCAGACTCGTTCGAATTCGGAGCAGGTGTGCTTGAGCTATTACCGGTCAGCGCCGTAACTGCCATGCCAAGTATTTTGAAACCCATCACCAACGCAACCGCGTCTAAAGCCCCGGCAGTAACAGCAGCGTTCGTTGCATTTAGCCCGAACTTTTTTTGAATATAAAGTGTTTCTTTACTAGCAACATCACTTAATCCCCGAGCAACTTTGCCCGCTGCTTTTTTAACGCTTTCCGTTGTTTTTTCATATAAACTCTTTTCTGCTGGCGAGGCAACTCGCGTCGTAGGCGAAGCACCAACGATTGTCTGCTGAGTAGTATCGTCTTTCATAGCACGTGCGACACTCGATGAACCCAAAAAGTTCCCCACACCGCTTATCGCCGCTAACAGAGTCGCTATGCTTCTTTTTGCACTTGGTTTCCCGCCCGCGACTTCATCCAAATCATCATCGCTCAGCATATTACTTTGTAAATCCGAAAAACTTTTAAACTTTCCTAGAGTTATAGTTTCAACGGCCAAATTTTGAACTTCTTCCACACTTACATCATGCTTTTTGCAAAGTTCAGTAATAGACTCTTTCGTCAAAGTGTCTTCCTTTTTATTTTGCTTGATCTGCCAAATCTCCTCGAATAATCGCATCATATTTCCAGAAATGCTTCTTATTTCATCAACTTTTTTTGACATAAATAACCCTCTCTTCCAACTTGAATATATGGTCGCAGTCTATTATACATGATTTTTTTGCTAAAATCAATAAATTCTCCACAAAATCTGACAAAGCTAACAACCGTAAAATTTCAAGCGAAAGAGTTCAAAACGAGCACGCTATTACATTTATTAAGCGTTTTAGAATCTTTTTGAAAAATATCGTAATCGCAAAAAACGCTTCGCTCTTAGGTTCAATTTGATCTCTGCCATTTGCAATTATGAGCTCTTATCTTGAATTTGCAGGAAGCCTATTAGAATTTGAGCTTTAAACGAACCGAAAAGACTGAAAATTTAAAAACAAAATTTATGCCCAAACATTAAAAAAGCCCAGTAATACTGGACTTTCTGTTGTATCAAAAGATACGCACAAATATGGTCGAGGTGACAGGATTCGAACCTGCGACCTCTGCGTCCCGAACGCAGCGCTCTACCAAACTGAGCCACACCTCGACATTATATTTTTATTATACCCTACATAAAAAAATTAGTCAACGATCTTTTAAGGCAAAACAGAGCAAAAGCATTACTTTTTATAAGCGATTTGGTGGGATAAGGTTATGAATATGAAAGAATTACGAACGAAATTAACAGAGGCAAAGAATCCACAGCGAGTCAGCTACGAAAATATCCGTCATAAATTGGATGATATTGTGATTATCGGGCTGTGCACAATCATCTGCGGCGGCGAAGATTACAACGATATGGAGGCATTTGGTTACGAACGCGAGGAATGGTTGCGCTGGATCCCCAGGTTTTGCTCGATATTCTATTCCACAAAAAGTAAATGCTGTTGCCGTGCACAAAATCTGACAAAGCTAACAACCGTAAAATTTCAAGCGAAAGAGTTCAAAACGAGCACGCTATTACATTTATTAAGCGTTTTAGAATCTTTTTGAAAAATATCGTAATCGCAGAAAACGCTTTGCTATTAGGTCCAATTTGATCTCTGCCATTTGCAATTATGAGCTCTTATCTTGAATTTGCTGATGCATATAATGGAGGATTATACAGCAAGATTATAAATTTGT
>CAZDOV010000118.1:0-3294 GCA_964507135.1 uncultured Eubacteriales bacterium
GGCATCAAAATTAATGAAGTTATAGTTGATGGCAAAAATCAACAAATCCCCTCAAACCATGAGTTAAAAATATTGGAGGAAAACATATTCAGGCCGCATAAAAAATCATATGATTTCCGACCTAAAAATATCTTTTTGTATAGCGCTATGAATATATACGATGAGTGTGAAAATATAGCCAGAAACATTTGTAAATTAGTCATAGAAGAAGACTATAAATTTGCAGATATAGCTATTTTGTCACGAGATTCCGATACGTATATTCCCATTATCAAAAATATTTTTAAAAGATATAACATACCGCTGTTCTCGAATTTTCCTGAAACGGTTTTCAACAAATCTATTCCGAGTTTGATATTGTCTGCGCTCGAATGCGTTGCTTCTGGATTTCAAACTGCTGATGTCATCAGGTATTTTAAATCTGCGCTTTTGAATATTTCAGCGGAAGAAAGCGCTTTGATTGAAAATTACGCGCTTTTATGGGGAATAAACGGCAACGAATGGCTTGAAGATTTTTTTGAAAATCCAAACGGACAATCGTGCGCTCTGACAAAAGAGGATAGTTAAACTCTCGAAAAAATCAACAGTATAAGAAATATCGCTATTTCACCACTCGTAAAATTAAAAGAAAAAATAACCGATACTTCTGCAAAAAAAATTTCCGAAGCAATTTATGAATTTTTAATTCAAGTTCACGCAGACAAAAATTTAAAAAAATTTTATCAAGATTTAAAAGCATCCGGAAACATTCGTATTGCGGAAAAAGAAGCCAAATTATGGGACAAAACTATGGAAATTCTTAGCTTGACGGCTCAGATCTTTGGCGATATAAAACTTTCTGAAAAAAAATATATCCTAATTTTATTATCTGCATTTGAAGCTGTTGATTGTGCGGATATCCCGCAAGGCCAAGATACGGTTTTGGTTGGTGATGCGCTAACAACAAGGCTTTCAAATCCGAAAATTGTATTTCTCATAGGGACCTCAAGTGGCGATTTCCCGTTAGTTGCTAATAAGTCAAAACTATTTGCCGATAGTGAAATAAAGCAAATCGAACAACTCGGAATTGAAATTCAAGAATCTCCACAATTAACGCTGATTAAAGAGCAGTTTTTGGCGTATACTTGCGTATGCAGTGCCTCTGACAAACTTTATGTAAGTTGGTCTTGCTCGTCTTTTGACGGCGAAGCAAAAAGCCCTTCTGAAATTCCGGAAGAAATAAAGACTATATTTCCAAAAATAGAAATATCAACAATAAATAAACTGAGTTCAAAAGATTTAATATGGTCGGAAAATTCAGCATTCGAAAATTTTTGTTCTGGATATAACGGTGGTTCTGTGATGTCGAATACATTAAGCTCATATTTTGAAAATTCTGCAAAATACCTTGCGCATGTAAGGTCGCTTGAAAATTTTAAAAATCAAGATGAACTGAAATTCAAATGTAGCGAAAATTCAAAAAAGCTTTTCGGGGAAAAGCTCCAATTTTCGGCATCACAAATCGAAAAATATCACAAATGCAGCTTTGCTTATTTCTGCCAATATGGGTTAAAATTAAAGCCGCAGAAACCGATAAAATTTGGCAGTTTAGAATATGGAAATCTAATGCACGCCATGCTTGAGAGAATATTTAAAAAATATCCGAAGAATCAAATTGTAAGTGCATCGATAGAAATACTAGAAAAAGAAGTTTCGGAAGCAATCGATGAGTATGTCCAAAAGAATATTGGCAAAAAATTATTAAAAAATTCACGAACAAATTATATAATAAATAAAGCAAAAAAATCCTCGACATTTCTTTTGAAACGTTTTATAAATGAGTTTAGACAGAGTAAATTTTTTGTTGAGGATTGCGAACTAGAAATTTCAAAAGATGGAGCTATCCCTCCACTAAAAATTATGGGCAAAAACGATATATCAATAGAAATTAACGGTAAAATAGACCGAGTCGACACCTTCCGAGAAAGCAATTCAGTTTACGTTCGGATTATCGATTATAAAACAGGTTCGCAACCTTTTGAACTTTCCGGGGTGCTTTACGGCCTTAACATACAGATGCTTGTTTATTTGATGGCGCTTAAAAAAAACGGCGCTCAGAGATACGGTGATAATATTGTTCCGGCTGGTGCACTTTATTTTAAGGCTGTCAAACCGCCTGCGCAACTTCAAGAAAACGAAAGCTGTGAAAGTGACGATTTCCTAAATATCGAAAACGATTTTTTCTCTCAAATGCAGATGAGCGGTCTCATATTAAATGATTTAAAAATCATAAATGCTATGGAAGAAAAAGAAGCCGGCGAGTTTATCCCTGTTTATATTAAAAACGGAAAAATTTACGGCTCGAACTGTTTGGCAAGCCTTGGTGAACTTTCGAGGATATTTGATTATATTGAAACTTTAATTAAAAAAATGGGGGAGGATTTGAATTCGGGAGAAGTGAATGTGGAACCTGTGGTTTATGCTGGTTTTTCTGCCTGTGAGCATTGTGATTATTTTGAAATATGTCATTACAACAAAGAAAATTTCAAAGTAGTGCCATCAACTTCAAAAATCGGGCGAGAAAATATTTTGAAACAAATATCGGAAAATATATAAAATCGGAGGATAAGTTTTTGGCAATAAAAAAAGCAGAAAAAAATTGGACTTTGGAACAGCAGTATGGAATAACTGCTGATTGCGGATGCGTTTTGGTTTCAGCGGCAGCCGGTTCTGGGAAAACTTCGGTTTTAACCGAAAGAGTGATCACAAAAATTACGGATCCAAAAAATCCGGTTGACATAGACAAATTTTTAATTATAACTTTCACTAAAGCGGCCGCGCAGGAGATGAAGACTCGAATTTCCGCGAGACTGCAAGAGCTTATCAAACAAAATCCGGAAGATAGTAATTTGCATCGACAAAAGCTCCTCCTTAAAACTGCTCAGATCGGAACGATACACAGTTTTTGCTCAGGTTTGCTGAAAGAGAATTTTTTCAAAGCAGGAATTTCTCATAAATTTCGCATAGCCGACGATGAAGAACTTGCCAAAATCAAAGCTGCCGCAATCGAAAAAGTGTTAAACCGTTTTTTTGAAGTAAATTCTAACGATCATATTTTAACTGCCGATTTATTCACTGACGAGAAAAGTGATATCAGGCTTTCTGAGATAATAAAATCGGTGTATGAGTACACAAGATCGTTCCCGTTCCCACAAAAATGGATGAGCGAAAAAATAAAAATGTATGATAATATCGGCAGCAATATGTCATCGGCGTGGGAACACCAAATTATTGATTACACAAAATTTGTTGCGA
>CAZDOV010000119.1:0-3276 GCA_964507135.1 uncultured Eubacteriales bacterium
TGAAATGGCGTTTAAGATCGCGGGATCGATGGCGTTTAAGTCTGCTATGAAAAAAGCAGATCCGGTTCTATTGGAACCCATCATGAAAGTCAGCGTTATCATTCCGGAAGAATACATGGGCGACGTAATTGGAGACATCAACTCTCGCCGTGGCATGATTCAGGGCATGGAGACGATTTCCGGTGCTCAAAGAATCAACGCAAACGTTCCGCTTTCAGAAATGTTTGGTTACGCAACAGATATGCGTTCCAGAACACAAGGGCGCGGTCAGTACACGATGGAACCAAGCCACTATGCTGAAATTCCGAAATCGGTCTCTGAACAAATTATCGCCGAACGCAAAAAAGATTGATAACTTTTTGCCGAACTTATTTTTAAGTAAAGGAAGCGATCGCTATGGAGTTGTCAAACAAAAAGCACAAACTTGCAAATGATGATTTGGAAAAAATTTCAGGCGGAGAAATATGGAGGCATGAATGCCCCGAATGTGGAGTAAGAGTCCCGTCAGAAGAGTCACCAGCCGGGAAGGAAATAACAAGGGATGGGTGCCATCCAGCAGTTTTTTGCGAAAAATGTTCGGAATTAGTCGACGAAAAAACTTTTGATGAGAAATATGAATTTTATACTTGGGAATCCGGTCTCGCTACATTCGGCAAATGGCGCAAAAAAAAGAAGTCAGTTGATTTTCAAAATGATAACTGATAGAATCCTTCATATGTAAGGCTTTTACAGTCAAAATTCATTTCAAGCAAAATTTATTTCAAGAGTGCTTTGCATTTTTGAAGAAATCTAAGGAGGAAATTTAAATGGCAAAAGCAAAATTTGAAAGAAGCAAACCACACGTAAACATTGGTACCATTGGGCACGTTGACCATGGTAAGACCACTCTTACGGCAGCCATTACAAAAGTTTTAAATTTAAAAGGAGATTCAGAATTTGTAGATTATGCAAATATCGATAAAGCTCCTGAAGAAAGAGAACGCGGGATTACAATCAATACGTCTCACGTTGAGTATCAAACAGCTTCCAGGCACTACGCTCACGTTGACTGCCCAGGCCACGCCGACTATGTTAAAAACATGATTACCGGTGCTGCTCAGATGGACGGAGCTATATTGGTAGTATCGGCAGCTGACGGCCCTATGCCCCAAACTCGCGAACACATCTTGCTTGCAAGACAGGTTGGCGTTCCGAAAATTGTTGTATTCATGAACAAAGTTGACCAAGTTGACGACGAAGAACTTCTTGACCTTGTTGAAATGGAAATTCGTGAACTCCTCAACGAATACGAATTCCCTGGCGATGACACGCCGATTATCAAAGGCTCAGCATTGAAAGTGCTCGAATCAACTTCGAAAGACGCAAATGCAGATGAATACAAATGCGTCCTGGAACTCATGCAAGCTGTCGATGATTTCATTCCTACTCCGGAACGAAAAGCCGACCAGCCGTTCTTAATGCCAGTTGAGGACGTGTTCACCATTACCGGACGTGGCACAGTTGCTACGGGTAGAGTTGAGCGCGGTCAACTTAAGATGAACGAAGAGGTTGAACTCGTTGGTCTCACTGATGAAAAGCGTAAAGTCGTTGTAACCGGAATTGAAATGTTCCGTAAACTGTTGGATTACGCGGAAGCTGGAGATAACGTAGGTGTTCTTCTCCGCGGTGTTCAAAGAGAAGACATTCAACGCGGTCAGGTTCTCGCAAAACCGGGAACAATTCACCCACACACGAAATTCCGCGGTCAAGTTTACGTCTTGACAAAAGACGAAGGCGGACGGCACACTCCGTTCTTTAACAATTATCGTCCTCAGTTCTATTTCAGAACGACAGACGTCACTGGCGTTATCAAATTGCCTGAAGGTACCGAAATGTGCATGCCTGGCGACAACGTCGTGATGGACGTTGAACTCATCACGCCTATCGCAATTGAAGAAGGTCTGCGTTTCGCTATCCGTGAAGGTGGACGCACTGTTGGTTCTGGCGTTGTTACTGAAATTTTTGAATAACAGTTCAGTTATGTATTAGTTAGATGCAGCAGCGGCTTGATTATTTCACGCAGCTGCTGCTTTGTTTGGTTAACTTTTCGTAATAAAGTTGCCCCCAAAGCTTGTGCTAGAAGCTCTGGGAGCAGTGAATGTGTTTAATTACATAAGATGATACATAATCTTCTCTCCATACTTGATTTGGATAAGAGTTCTTTGTCTAAATTTTAATCAAGTTTTAGTTTGGATAAGAGGATTGTAAGTTGTTCAATTGAAAATTCTTCCTCCATTTCAGGAGAAAAGTTCCTTATACAAGAAGGCTGATTGGATTCTTTGCAAAACACGCTCGGATGATCCTCGTCATCATCATTATTTGCAATAATAAAATCTGGCAGCCGTATTGGTATTGGTTTTTCCTCTCTTAACGACGCGCTAGGAGGAGCTACATATGCCGGCATAGCGGCGCTTTCCAAACATGCATGCCCTAAACGTTTAGGCGAATTTACGTAACGACTATAATGTGACCTCTCAGGATGTAATTGAAGCTCATATTTGATATCAGCAAGAATGTCCTGATCGGGTTTCGGTAAACCACCGGGAAATAGCTCCTTACGAATGTATTCAAGACTTTCAAAACTTATCGGTCGCTTAGCTCCTAATGGCGTAGAAGGATCTGCATTGCGTGACAATTCGCACAAAATAGTTTTCAACTTGTCCAATCGGCTCAAGCTTTTAACTGACTTTTCAGGTCTGTTAGTCGGTGTACCGTTTTGACCAGGAAATAAATTCTTACGAACGTCGTAAAACCGATCTGAATCCAGTCGGCTTAAGCTTTTAATTGGTTTTTCTGGTCTATCAGGCGGTGCATTAAATAAACATTCTAATTTTTTACGAACGCCGTAAAACCGAGCTGAATCCAGTCGTCGGCTTAAGCTTTTAACTCGCTTTTTGGGCGCGTCAGGAATAACGGCACACGCCGGCGTAGCGATACTTCCAGAACACAGCATTCCCGACAAAAATACACTTGCCACTCTTAAAAAGGTGGCTTTTAATTTGCACTTTTTTATAATAGTCACCTCCTTAACATTAATATAATTAGATTATACTTTGAAAATTCGCAGTTGTCAATAATTATTTTTTTTAAATTTAATTAACATTGCCCGCTATATGCGTGGATTATAAAAATTATGGTTAAAAATTATATTTTATTTTTAATATATAGAAAACTATAGTAAAAAATGCTTGTATTATTTTATTTTTCACAATAGCATTTTACCAATTTTTTGTTGAT
>CAZDOV010000120.1:0-3265 GCA_964507135.1 uncultured Eubacteriales bacterium
AGATCTATTTTTTCTCCGCCAAGTTCTTCCATAATTACGCTGAGTCTATTCCCTCGAGAGCCTATGCATGAACCGATGGGGTCAACATTTGGGTCATTGCTTATCAAAGCAATTTTGCTACGAGAACCAGCATCACGTGCGACCGACTTAATTTCAACGATCCCATCATTAATTTCAGGAATTTCGCTTTCAAAAATTTTCCAAACAAAATTCGGATGTGACCGTGAAATTATAATCCTTGGGCCCTTTTCGCTCGTTTTAACATCAGCAATATATACCTTTATGTGGCTGCCTTCTGAAAGATTTTCCGCTCCTATTTGTTCGATTTTTGGGAGGGTAGACTCGGCCTTCCCGATACGCAGTGTGAAAGCCCCGCTTTTTTCGTCAATGTGTTCAATCAAGGCACTAACAATCTGATTTTGCTTGCTTTGAAATTCAGTTGTGATTTGATTTTTTTCACCGTCTTTTATCCCTTGGCGGATAATGTTTCGTGCAGTTTGAGCTGCTATTCGACCGAACTCTTTTGGCTGCAAAACAATTTTTATTTCATCGCCGATTGCAGCGTTTTTTTCGATTTTTCTTGCATCTTCAAGAGAAATTTCTTTGCCTGGGAATTCCGGACTTTCAGTTACCGTTTTGAATAAATTTACTTCGAAAACATCGGATTTTTCATCCATTAGCACTTCAACATTTTCGTTCCCGTCGTAGCTGTTTTTGCACGCGGTTTTTATTGCTTTGTCGATTTTTTCTAGCATAAAACTCATTGATATCCCGCGTTCTCTTTCAAGTAACCTAAGCGCTTCAAATATTTCTACTGCCATTGTCTATTCTCCTTGTGATAAATTCAAATTTATGTGAGATATGTTTTCCCTTTCCAACCTAATAATTTTACAATCAGTGAGTTGATTTTCAGTGTCTCGGATTTCAACTATGTTTTTCCCAAATGAATTAAGTATACCCGAAAAAATCTTTTTGCCAAATTCATCTGGGCGAATGAGCCTCACTTTAACTTCACTTCCGATAAATCTTTCTAAATGACGATCGCAAGTGAGTTCACGTTCTATCCCTGGTGAACACACTTCCAAAGAATACGACATAGGAATAGGGTCAAGCTCATCGAGAGGCCCGTCGATGGCTCTGCTCATAGCTTCGCAATCATCAAGAGTGACTCCGCCCGGCTTATCGATAAATATCCTTAAAATGTAATTTGGCCCCTCTTTTAAGAACTTTACGTCCCATATTTCAAGCCCTAATTCTTTCGCAAAATGTTCAGCAAGACTATGTACGTTTCCTGCAATAGATTCGTGCGAGCTCTTTTTAATTTCCCCTTTTTTCACTAGTTAACCCCCATTATATAGACAGAAGAGCGGGGAATCCCACTCTTCTGCTCTCTTCGTCAACATCCACTCTAATTTTTAAGTCTATACCATCAAAGAAAAAAAGTCAATTGTTTTAAAATTACGAAAATGTGCCGATATTGATTTATCGATGATGCGTTGCTAATTATAGGATAAGTGCGAAAATTTTTGAGAGGTATTTCGGAGTTGAGAAAAAATCTTGCAATATAACTTCGCCTATGATAGAATAACCGGGAGCATTTTAAGAGGTGTTTTTAGATGCTGAATATCAGCATTCCTCTGCTGAGGGCGCGTCGTCGTCTGGGCATGAATGTGTGGATTAATGGAGGAAATTTATGGATTTGTTGAAAAAAGTAACAGAATCATCGATTAAGAGTGTTTTGCCCGAATTTAATGTCGGCGATACGGTTAAGGTTGACGTTAAAATCAAAGAAGGCGAACGGGAAAGAATCCAAGTTTTCGAGGGGACAGTTATCTCTAAAAAAGGAAGCGGAATTGCTGAAAATTTCACCGTGAGAAAAGTTTCTTATGGATATGGAGTGGAGAGAATTTTTCCTCTGCATTCGCCGAACGTACAAAATGTTACTGTTGTACGTCGTGGTAAGGTGCGTCGCAGCAAACTTTACTACCTGAGAGATCGTGTTGGTAAAGCTGCAAAAGTAAAAGAAAAAATCTAAAACAAGGGGATTTTTCCCCTGTTTTTAATGTTGAATCATGAAAGGAGTTGCTTTTGCGATGAGTGAAAAAAACGACGATTTGAAACAAACCGCTATGGAAAATAGTGGGTCAGTAAGTGGTGAAAGCGTATATAGTGACTGTGCTGCTGTAGAGTTACCGCCGACAAATCCTGCAAGCGCTTTTTCGGCTTCTTGTTTTGATTGGCTTGAGTCGATTGTCCAAGCGATAGTGTTTGTTACCATTTTGATGACTTTTTTTGTGCGACTGGTGAACGTGGAAGGCACGTCCATGCTCAATACTTTGTTTAACGCCGACAAGGTACTTGTGTTAAAATATGGATATGTTCCGAAAAAAAATGATGTAGTCGTAATTACCCCTGTAAATCAAGTGGATGTTCCGATTATAAAAAGAGTTATTGCAACTGAAGGCGACACACTGAGCATAGATTTTTCTGACGGTAGCGTATATGTTAATGGCGAAAAACTTAATGAAACTTATATAAAGGAACGCATGTGGGTTCAAGGCGACGGAGAAATTCCGAGCGTTATACCGGAAGGCTATTGCTTTGTTATGGGTGACAATCGCAATCATTCTCTTGACAGCCGGTTTAAAGAACTTGGCCTAGTGCCAAATGATAGAGTTGTGGGAAATGCTAAGGTTATTGTGTACCCATTCGATCGTTTTGGAGTGATTAAATAACAGTGGCTGACATTAACAATATACAGTGGTTCCCTGGACATATGGCCAAAACACGGAGAAAAATTTCGGAGGATTTGAAAAAAGTTGACGTTGTTGCCGAAGTTTTGGACGCCAGGGCACCGCTTAGCAGCGGGAATCCCGAGGTAGAATCTATTATAGCATCGAAGCCGAGATTGATTGTTTTGGGTAAAACCGATCTGGCGGATGCGATTCAAACCGAAAACTGGATAAAATTTTATCACGCCCAAAATATGGCGTGTGTTTCTTTTAGTGTTAAAAGTAAAGGTGATATCAAGGCTTTTAAAAATGAAATAGAAAAATTGATGCACGAAAAGCTTGTTCGCTGGAAACTTCGTGGTATGGTAGGTCGCAGCCTTAAGCTAATGGTTGTGGGTATACCGAATGTTGGAAAGTCTGCGATAATAAACCGTTTGATAGGTGGGACTAAGGCTAAAGTTGAGAATCGACCAGGAGTAACGCGCAGCAATCAGTGGTTTAATTCTAAAATGGGGTTTCAAATTTTAGATACA
>CAZDOV010000121.1:0-2917 GCA_964507135.1 uncultured Eubacteriales bacterium
GAACGTATTCGGCTCCAACTTTATCTGCGTATTTCATCTGACTTTTGACTTTTTTTCCGGAAATATCAATTAAAGCACTGATCGAATTATTTCGAAGCTTTTGGCAAAGTTTCAAAGCAAAAGGTCTTGCGCTTTCATCAGCGCATGCGATAAATACCGCCGGAGCCAATTTTCGTTCGTGTGCAATGCCTTGGTCTTCTAATATTGTGAGGAGCCTCTCAATTCCTATCCCAAAGCCTAGCGCAGGCAAGTCAGGCCCTCCCAAGTCGTTAGAAAGCCCATCATACCTTCCTCCGCCGCAAACCGTTATGGGTATTTCTGCACCATGGTATACAAATTCAAAGACAGTGCGGCAATAATAATCAAGTCCTCGCACTATTTTGGGATTAACCGCGTACTGAACGCCAGCGCTTGAAAGATATTTTTTCAGGTTTTCGAAATGTTCACGGCATTCATCGCATATATAATCAAGTATAATCGGAGCTTTACTGCAAATTTTATGGCAACCATCATCTTTACAATCAAAAATTCTCATGGGATTTTTTTCGAGTCGACCGCAACAAGTTTCACATAAATCATTTTCGTGATTTTTAAAATAATCTTTTATTGCAGAAACATAATTTTTTCTGCATTCACTGCACCCGATGGAATTGATCTCTAATCCAATGTTTGTCGTTCCCAAACGCTTGAAAATTGAATCCCCTAAAATTATAAGTTCGGCATCCGCAAGATAAGAAACGGTACCGAAAATTTCAGCTCCGAATTGAAAAAACTCCCGCAAACGCCCACTTTGCGGTTTTTCGTACCGATAACACGAGGCGACGTACATCACTTTTAGCGGCAAAGCATTGTTGTGCAGCCCATTTTCAAGAACAGCTCTCACGACCCCTGCCGTACCTTCGGGCCTCAAGGTGACGCTGCGCCCACCTTTATCGTCAAATGTGTACATTTCTTTTTGAACAATATCAGACTCTTCTCCTGAAGAACGCCGGAAAAGCTCAGTGCTTTCTAAGACCGGAGTTCTTATGTTTTTGAAACCATACGCAGATGCTTCGCTTTTTAAGATTTTTTCCACTGCGTCCCATTTTTCGCTCATTCCAGGGATTAAATCCTGCATACCGCGTATTCTTTTAGTAATTAAATTCATAAATTACTCACATCCTCAACAAAAAATTATTTCCTCGAAATTAATTTCGAGGAAACACAATATCTTTTCATATTAAACTAAACAACAGGCGTCCCGATGTTCCTCCAATCAAGGTCACCACGTTCGAGACCGTGGATAAGAATTTCGGCTGTTGCAACATTCGTCGCTACGGGTATAGTGTGAATGTCGCAAAGTCTTAAAAGGTCATCTTCGCCACGGGCATCGTTTTCTGGATGGACTGCATCACGAAAAAGTATAACCATATCCAGTTCACCACAAGAAACCCTAGATGCAATTTGCTGACAGCCGCCTTGCGGACCACTCAAAAAAGTAATGATACTTAGCCCAGTTGCATCCGTTATCATCTTTGCGGTGGAAGCGGTAGCACAGAGCTTGTGGTTTTTGAGCACGCCTGTATATGCAATGCAAAATCTGACCATCAATTCTTTTTTGTCATCTTGCGCGATAAGAGCAATGTTCATAACTGTTTATCCTCCAAATACAATTGAGATCCATATCTCCGCAAAAACGAGACGGAGTTAAGCGGACACCTCCAATCTTCATTCCTGCCGATCCTCTACGCGTACATTATACTATATTTCAAAAACAATTTTCAAGTTTGTTGAACAATTGTAAGTGCCAAATCAAACAAAGATAAAAATATTCCGCTTGAATTTCTGAAGCAGAATATTCGCTTTTATGATATTACTGTTTTTTACAGTAATACAAATAAATTCGCGGATAACATGAAAGCCACAGGCTGGATTCTTGAAAATTTTGCACTTTTTCTAAAAAACTCTTGACAATATATATATATATATATATAATTGATACGAATCGAGAAATCGGTTTGTATTTTTAATTTACTCTAGAAAGGGTGACTACTTATGGGAAAGTTTTTTAACGACCTTAAAAGAAAATTTACCGTGTCAAAAACTCGACACATGGACAAAAGCATTGAGTCTATGAAAGACTCTACGGGATTCATAAAAAAGCTTTTAAAACAAATGGAAAGCGATGCTGTTTTTTTTAAAACATGTGAAGAAAAATTTGATAGAGCAATTCATTACATTAGTGCTGATATGCGCTTTGCAAGGGCGTCAAGATGTTTATATACAACCGCAGACCAAGAAAACATTTTCAAAGAAATATATGCTCATAAAATTAATTGGTATTATATGGGCGATGACGATATTTCCGATTTTGCAACGTCAACGAACGATGCACTAGGTAAACTTAACCTAGACGATAGTTCAGCAATAGAACATATGTTCTCCATACTGGAACACTCTATTAGTGTAAGTGCAAAATGTAAAGACCCCTATTATACTGATACAACCCCCGCGCAACGAAAACAAATTATCCAATTACTAGAAAAGTATAAAAAATTTTGCCGCGAAACAAAGCAGAAAATAAAAGACCTTTTTGAAATTACGAAAAAACAATTCGAAAAATCAGCAAAAAAAGAAGGCTATAGCTTAAACCAATTGAGCCAATTAACCAACACCTTGGAAAAAGCGCTTGCTGAATCTAACTTTACAGATGCATTAAATACCTTGGCGAAAATCGAAACGTGGTACACCAAAGAACGCTCAGAGAGCAATAATTCTGGGCGAACAGTCACAGACAAAACTCATCTCATAGCTAAAAATTATATATCAAACTTTATCAAAACAAAACTACGCACCTTATGCAACGATATAAACAAAAAATTAGAATCTTATATTGAAGCGTATGAGGGCAAAGAAAGTAACACCTTGACGTATAAAG
>CAZDOV010000121.1:2927-3177 GCA_964507135.1 uncultured Eubacteriales bacterium
AACCTTAGAAGATCTTATACTACAATGCCTCAACGCTGACCAAAACACTCTGGAAAGCATCGGCATATCTGAGCCCCAACTTACACCACTCCGCACCTATATGTATCAGGCTGTCTATCCATTTTTGTTCAATTCGCAACCAATTAAAATATGCGATATAAACATCGACGCTTACGTGGACAGTGTTAATAACATACTAAAAAAATGGAAATAAATATATCAAACGATAGTTTTTAGGATAGCATTTTTG
>CAZDOV010000122.1:0-3159 GCA_964507135.1 uncultured Eubacteriales bacterium
CAAAAATCACCTTTCCTGCCTTATCTACGCCCACTCTGAATTTAACACTATTGATTTCACCTTCGTAAATTTTGCCGTCCTCGTTATTTTTCCCCAAGCTAACATTTTTAGGATCTCGCAGCGCAGAAAGCACATTCACAATAACCGATGCAAAAGAATCTGGAGCAAAAGGATCTAAATTAAATTCACCTTTCAAATTTTCTCGAGAAATTTCGTACTTATCACCGTCCCAGATAAAATTCAATCCAGCAAGATTTTCTGGTTCCGTGAAAGTGAAGCTGCTCCTCCCCTCTGGTGTGCAAACTAGATTAGCTTTATACTTCTTACCGTTTTCTTTTATATTGACGACTCCGTTTATATTCGTGTTAATGCCTATTTCATCATGTCCGATTGCGTTTTTACAACCAGAAAGCAATCCTACACATATAAGGCAACCTGCCAATTTCAAAAAAGATTTCATCATATTGCCTCGTTTTCAAAATTTATAAATACCCTCGAAATATTCTTCACTAAATCCGAAGGAAGCATAGACGCTGAAGAATATTTTTTTCTGCAAATTTTCCCTGCTTCTCCATGAATGTAAACTGCACAAATCGCAGCATCGATCGTTGGCAATCCCTGCGCTAAAAACGAACCAATCATCCCGGATAAAATATCCCCACTTCCTCCTTTCGCCATACCAGAATTTTCGCCTGAATACAAAAAAATCGCTTCTCCTTTATCGGCCACAATAGTTTCGCAATCTTTGAGTACTACAACTGCGCCCAAAATTTCAGCAAGTTTTTTTGCATATTGAATTTTTTTAGATTTAATCTCCTCAGCACTAACATTCAGCAGTTTCCCGGCTTCCCCAATGTGTGGAGTAAAAATCAGATTATTCGTCGCTTCCTTTAATATATTTATATTCTCAGAAACCACATTTATGCCATCAGCATCAATAATCATCGGGGCTTTGCAAGACTTCATCAAATTATGGACCAAAAATTTTGTGTTTTTGGTCCATCCCATGCCACAGCCGATGGCGACTGCTTCACATTTTCTCAAATCTTGTAAAATTAAATCTAAAGAGCTCGAACTTATTCCACCAAATTCGTCGTTTTCGCAAATAATATAAGTGCATTCTGAAATCTCTGAAGAAACAGGCATATAAATCGCTTCAGGAATCGCAGCACGCACAATCCCAACGCCACATCTGAGCGCACCGCTTATACAAAACTTTGCGGCGCCCGGCATACTTTTGCTCCCACAAATGCACATCAACTTTCCAAAATTCCCTTTGTGGGAGCTGTCGCATCTCTTCGGCAATTTGCTTTTAACCATATCACGAGTTATATGCCGGCATTCCATCATAGCAGTTTCCTCCAAACGCTTATTCATGATAAAGCAAAACAGTGGCGATCGCGTAGTTTTCGCTATGCGATAAACTTACCGAAAATTTATATTTATTTTTCTGAACTTCATCCAAAATTTTTCCGCTAAACTTAAAATAGGGCTTCCCTAATTCATCGCGCAACGTCTGGACATTTTTGAGTCCAAATTTTCTGATCCCAGTTCCAAGTGCCTTAAAAAAAGCTTCTTTTGCGCAAAAATTCGCAGCAACGCTCATGGGACAAAATTTCTTCATTTTAAGCATTTCGATCTCTTCTTCACCGAAAGCAAAGTTTAAAAATCTAGGGATTTTCAACGATTTTTCAATTCTACGCACTTCCAGTATGTCCGTTCCTATAGCAAACATTCAAGATCATCTCTCATATTTTATAATTATGTTAGATTAAAATACTATATTTTTATTTAAATTTGCTCCATCTAAATCAAAAGATTGATTTACTCGACGCTTTATAAAAGCAAATTCAGGAAGATCCAAATCGAAGCAATCACTCAAAAGCTTACTCGCTGCTACTTGAGCTTTTTTGACAAGATAAATATCTTCATATCGAGTCGAGATACCTATGTTAGGCACACCGTGCTGATTCGTCCCGAAAAAATCTCCCGGGCCTCGCAACTTAAGGTCTTCTTCGGAAAGATAAAACCCATCGCTAGAAGCCACCATTGCACTAAACCTCCGATTTGCGCTTTTGCTTTCCGAATCAGAAATCAATACACAGTACGATTTTTGACTACTTCGCCCCACTCTACCGCGAAGCTGATGAATCTGAGAAATTCCAAACCTTTCAGCATTTTCTATTATGATCATTCTCGCATTCGGAACATCTACTGCAACTTCTATAACAGTAGTCGAAACGGAAATATCCAACTTCCCTGAAGCAATGTGATTCATAATAAGCTTTTTTTCATCAGCGCGCATTTTGCCATGCAAAACTCCGACCCTATCTTCACCAAACAAATCTTTTAGCACTTTTTCATAGTACGTATTAACGTCAACGATATCATTTTCGTTTTCTTCTATCCCGGCGCAAACAATATATCCCTGCCCGCCTTCAGAAATTATATTTTTTAAAAACTTTAAAGCACGATAACGTTTATTACTACCAATTTTAAATGTATCTACCTTCTGGCGACCTGGAAGAGGCTCATCCAGAACTGAAATATCCAAATCGCCATAAACAATTAGCGCCAACGTACGCGGGATCGGGGTTGCCGACATCACCAAAGTATGCGGTGCAATACCCTTGTTAACTAGCGCGGAACGCTGGCTAACTCCAAATCGATGCTGTTCATCGGTAATAACAAGCCCTAAGTTATTAAAAATAATATTTTCTGAAATAAGAGCATGCGTGCCAATGACAATATCTGCAATTCCGCATTCGATTTCCTGCTGAAGCATCCTCTTTACTTTAGACCTCGTAGAACCACAAATCAGTCTTATGTTTAAATCTGTATTTTTAAAAAATTCACAAAAAGTCTTATAATGTTGATCAGCTAAAATTTCTGTAGGGACCATAATTGCCACTTGATAACCGTTTTTTGCAACAGAATATGAAATTGCCGCCGCAACAGCAGTTTTTCCGGAACCAACATCACCTTGAAGAAGCCTATTCATAGCATATTTGCCGGCAGTAATATCCTCCATACATTCGCAAATTGACCGCGTTTGAGCACCACTCAGCTTGAATGGCAAAAATTTCAAAAATTCTTCAGAATAATCTATTTTAACTTTCACATCCGTTTGCGCACGAGACCGACTTTTAACGAGCCCTA
>CAZDOV010000123.1:0-3155 GCA_964507135.1 uncultured Eubacteriales bacterium
TATAAGTTATTCATATAGGGTATGATTGACGTGTTGCCCGGAACCGTAGACAGAACTTGTATGTTTGATACATCATACCCATCTAACGCTTCGACATCAAATGCGTAACTGTCGCCGTAATTTACGATTGCAACATTATTTTCAGTTTGTGGTACATAATCTATCCCTTCTGCGTATTCAAAATTGATTTTGTAAGTGAGAACTTCTCGCTTTGAATTTATTATTATTGAATTTGTAATACCCCCTGGAGTTATCGGGGAGGTGGGTATTGTTAATTCCCACTTCCCGTCTGAGTATTTATAGTAGCTTTCAATTTGTGTTCGGCTACTCGCAAATTCATAGGTCACTTTGTCGCCTGAGTTGTCCACGTACCATTTAAGGTATAAACCCGTGTTTTCCAATTTGAACCACTGGTTTGTGGTGGTTTTATCTTCTCCGGTATCATCTGTTTTTATGGCATTTAGCGATTTAAGGTCAAATGTGTCCGGATTTAAACTAGATACATCGGTGGCGTTTCGTATTGTGAGTGTATCATAGTATTGATATCCCGTCCGTGGCGAAGAATAGAAAGTCAGGCCGTCGCCTTTGCTGACAGTAGTGGTGTTAGTGGTAGAAACACCAGTGCCACTGTCCGTTATAAGTTCGGACTCTATTACTGTTCCTTCGCCGCTGAATTCAACAGTACGAGTTTCTGATTTTGGTTTATTATCCCAATCAAGTTCAATTTTTTCATCGAACGGTGTAACTGTCAGCGTACATTCAACTGTGTGATCATTGATTAACTTTTGCTCAAGTGTTGCGTGATCAGCCGTTAATTTCAAGGGATACAACGGGTTACCATATGCATCGGTGTCAAAATCTAAGTTGCCGTCGCTGGTAGTTTTGGTGGCAAATACTGATCCTGGATTCAAGTTAACTTTAAATTTGGTTGTGGTCACAACATAAGCACCAGAATCTGATCTGTTTATTGTGACTGCATAATTGTTAGTGTTTTCTATTTGGTTTAAGTTGTTGGCAGCCGTTTCTGTATTAGTTTTTTCATCATTCTCCGTGTTAGCCGTTGTGCCAGTCTGTTCGTCAGTTGTCGTGTCAATTGTGTATATATCAAAACCGTATTTATCAGTGATGGTACCCAATTTGTTTATAACATTTACAGAATCGTAAGCTTTCGTGAAAATATGGCAATATATGTCTTTTTGATCTATTAAAGGTGTTATCGTTTTCTTGTCATTTTTCTCAAAAATTATTAAAAGAGGGGGTTCTGGCTCTGAGTAGTTTTTTCTGTCAGCACTGAGCAACCCAAGCTCAGAATATGTTACACCTTTATAGGCTTTTAGCATTACATCGTGCGCCGTATTACCACCAGCTATATAGTTGCCCGTGAATTCTAGCCCTCGGAGCGATAAGTAAGTTGTTTCGATCGTAATGCCGTCGTTTAACGTGGCTGCCTTTGTTAAGCCAAAGTATACCCCTACTTGTGGGTTGGTTACGGGGTATGCCGTACTACTAGATGTCGGCTTAAACGTGATTTCAGAGTCAGGGGCGTATTTTACGAGATAGGTACAGCCATCTTCATTATTATCTTCAGTGTATGGAATATTTTGCGCCGGGCTCAGATCATTGTTTAAGACGTTAATACATTTTTCATCTCGGCTAAAAATAATATAAGGAGTAGAGCCCCCTTCACAGGTTCCAATTTTTGTCCGACTTTCGCTTCCTTCCCATCCATCCGGGAAAAAACTAGTCATGTTAAATGCAGTTGTGGTACCATCTGGTGTTAATACCGGTGTGTTTGACTTAAACATTAATAATCTAATATTAATGATTTCGGTACCGCTGGTGCTGGCGCTACTTTCGGCGCTGTAAACCATAAGATCGGAAGTCGCAGAAACAGAATACGCGTCTGAAAGCGTATCGCTCTGAACCATTTCGGCTCCATTTGAAGAAATAAGCTCAAGATTATCGATGCTGCGACCAGACGCAGAAACCACCCGGAATTTCAAGTCCGTACCATACGGAACAACAGTTTCTTCCGGCAAAACCTCAGTTTCGTCATCAATTGATGTAAATTTAATATCGTCATTCGGCGATATGAGTGTTATTTTGACATCAGGGCAAATTACGCCTTCGGCTTCGAGCTCGATATCTTCAGTTACATTCGTGAGAATATATTCGTTTTTCGCGTCCGTAACTTTTGCAAGCTGACCGCTGCCGGATTTTATGCTAAGCGAGAGCCCTGAATCCGAAATGACACAATTTTCCGCAGGCTTTACTTTGAATTTCAGTTCTCCGATTTCGTGAGTTATAGCTGCGGTATTGTTTAGCCAAGCATTTCCGCTCAAATCAGTGGCTGTAATTCCCGCGCCGCTGAACGTAATGGTGCAGTAGGATTTTTTCGCGCCGTTTATTATTAAATAGGAGTCATTTAGAATATTTTTGAATGTGTAACGATTGTCAGTTTGCTCGATTTCAAGCGCATTATCAAAGTCACAGACGTTAAGGTCGGATATGTCATAGCCGTTTTTAGCGGTTATTTCTACCGTGAAATCCGAGCCATACGGAATGTTAAATTGATTTTCAGAAATTTGTTCGATATTACCGTCATTAACAACTGATACGTTAGTCCCAATCACTGACTGCGGCAAAAAAACGCTACAAATACTTGGTGTTAGGTTATCCACAATCAAAGTTATTGGTTCGGTGATGTTGGTTAATGAATAAACTTTATCTGCAGACGGAACGACCAAAAATGACTTTGCTTCTTCGGAGTTTGTTTCAAAATCATACGTGCCATTTAAGAGTTTTTCTGTCGGTATGGCGTATACTTGAGATGCTATGAAATTTTTTTGATATTCTTCATTTGGGATTATTTTAAAATCAAGCCCTGAACCGTACGACGCATAAAGTGTTTCGGATTTAGTTCCGGAAGCATCCGCTATAGCGACTCGCGTTTCAGTTTTTGCGAGGGTAATGGGATAAAGTACGGTGTCTTTTGGGGTTTTGCATATATCATAATTTTGGTTTATATTTTCAATTGTGTAGACTCCGTTTGACTCGGCAATAGCAATACCGTTTGCGGTTATCGCGCTAGTTTCTTCGGCGTCTTTTTCGTCGCACATGAATTCAATCGTGTCGCCATATTGGGCGATAATGCT
>CAZDOV010000124.1:0-3122 GCA_964507135.1 uncultured Eubacteriales bacterium
ATATATATATATATATATATAATTATTTTCGAAATGCATTTCAGGAACAATTTTTTATTCTGGTGAATTGTTCAAAAAATTTATAGAGAAGAGGTTGATATTTATGGGCAGAAAAACCGATACCGTTAAAAGCAAACTCAAAGCTATTAAAACTAAATTCGACTACGCGACGTGTGCCGGAAGTAAATTTGAAACAAAGGTAAAGAACAAGCTTCAAACATGCATACTCGACGAATATAAAAAATGCGCAAAAAAGAACAATTGGTCCAAAAATGACCTACGATTTAATAGTAGCGTAACGAATAATACAATCACAGTTACAATTTCCGCACCAAAACCAAAGCCGGAAGAGCCCAACATCGACGCTTTGGTACAATCAGTAATTGACGAAGCAAAAATAGAACTCAAAAAACACGCTATAGGAAGTGGGCCTTCTATCTCAACTTACAACTGGAAAGAACCACATACTGATTGCTCAACTAACGCCGACGAAACCATTGTAACTATAACCATAACTGGCGATGAAAAAAAACTCAAAACTTCTAAATAACCCGAAAACCCAAAGGGCTCTGATTAAACAAAGTCTTTTGGGTTTTGTTGTACGCCATTGACGCGAACTTCAAAGTGAAGGTGCGGGCCTGTTGAATCCCCCGTGCTGCCAACTGTGGCGATAGCCTCGCCCTTTTTCACTTTCTGGCCTACTGTTACGCGTACGCTTTGGCAGTGGGCATAAAGCGTTGAATATGTTTTGTCATGTTTGATGATAATATGGTTACCATACCCTGTTGAACCGTGAGATACCTTTTCCACTGTGCCGTCCTCTGAAGCTACGATATCGGTTCCATTTACCCCAGCCGCCGCAATGTCAATCCCCTTGTGCATTGTGCCCCAGCGTGGACCGAACGGACTGGTTATATTTTGAGTATACGGTACTGGCCACATGAATCCTTGCGGCATTTCTTTTGTTCCAACCTCTATTATTTTTTCAGTTGGTTCAGTGATAAGCTCGTGGCAAAGCTCAGTCCTTGAAAACTCTTTGCCGTTTTTATATTCAACCCTATACTTGAACATTTCTTCGCCGTTTTTGCCTTCTTGCACTACGCTTGACCACGAATCATATTCGTCATCGTTAGTGCGAGTTATGGTTTCAAACGGGATTTCTTTTTTCTCGTCAATTATTTCAAAAATTCGGAAATCGAGAATCCTTTCCTTCAAGATTATTATTAATGTGTCGCCCTCGGCAACATCTTCTCCAATAATATCATTACAGCTCTGGATATCTTCTTCCGTGATGCCAAATTTTTCGGCTATTTTTGATATCGTGTCGCCCTCGAGCACTTTATATTTAAATTCTTTTCTAACTTCGCTGAAGAGGTAGTCTTCCAGCTGATCTTTTGATTTTATATCTTCCGGCGCAAAATAACCGGTTCTCAGTTCAATTTCGTCCTCAAGCTCAATGATTTTTCCAGGATACAAATTTTTTTGTTCTTCCAGCGCTTCCAGAAGCATTTCTTCCAGATCTTCTTCGCTTTCGCCAACTCCTACCAGCTTGTCTCCTGCATAAATCCCACACGCTTCTGTGAATATTTCTTTGGAATTTTCGATTATTTTATTTTTCACTTCATTTGGAGATTCACAGCAATCGTCTTTGCTGATTGGGACAATTTTCAACTGAGAATGTGCATTTTCAACTCGCAACTTCCCGTCTGATGTGAGTTGATCTTTGACCATGTGCGTTGCTTTTTCGTAAATATCCTCAGAAGTTACATTTGCAATGTTTTTGCCATTATATTCAAGCGCTAACCCGTAATTTTGGTTGTTCCAATAGAAAACTGTTCCAGAAAACAGTGCCAGAGAAAACACCGGAAATGCGCTTTTTTTTATGATTTTTCTCAAAGTGAAGTCTTTATGTTTATTCATTTCTTTCAGTTTTTGAGTTTCTGTACCCATAAAACCAGTAGCTCCTCCTTCTTTGATGTCTGTTCAAAAACGCTTTCTTAAATTATTATAACAAAAGATTACAAAAAATCAACATTTTGATACAATATTCGTACAAATAGATGCAATTTTGATTTAACAATTTCTATTTATATGAATTTTATACATTTAATTTAAATCGACAAGTTTTATTGAAAGATATTTTTAGTCTGTGATATAATGTGGCTCATGTGCCGTTATTTGGCAACGGATTTGCTCGCTTAAACGTTTATATCTAATATTTTTGGAAAGGATTTTGCTTTATGATCATAGAAAATGAATACAGGAACCGCTATTGCGGTGAAATTAATGAAAGTTTCGCGGGCGATAAGGTCAGAATTTCCGGATGGGTAGAAAACATTCGCGATCACGGTGGTATCACGTTTTTGGATGTTCGTGATCATTTTGGTAATGTTCAAGTTGTCCTCGATGACGATGACATGTTGAAAAATATTTCAAAGGAAACAATAATTTGTGCATCGGGCGAGGTTTTGTTAAGAACTCCCGAAAACATTAATCCAAAGCTGAAAACCGGAAAAGTGGAAATCAAATGCAAGAAGATTAAAATCTTAAGCAAACCGAAAGAACTTTTGCCGTTTGAAATAACTAGCTCAACTGATACAAAAGAAGAGTTACGACTTAAATACAGATTTTTAGATCTCAGAAATAAGAATGTGCACAGCAAAATAGTTTTGCGTTCGGAAATCCTTCGCTTTTTGAGAGGAAAAATGCATGAGCTTGGCTTTACGGAAATTCAAACACCGATCTTATCGGCATCTTCACCTGAAGGAGCGCGCGACTACCTGATTCCGAGTCGTAAACATCACGGTAAATTTTACGCTTTGCCTCAAGCGCCGCAAATTTTCAAACAACTTTTAATGGTTTCTGGATTTGACAGATACTTCCAAATAGCTCCGTGTTTCCGTGATGAAGATTCGCGTGCAGATCGTTCGCCGGGTGAGTTTTATCAGCTTGACTATGAACTGTCGTTCGCAACTCAGGAGGACGTACTGAAAGTTACCGAAGACGTGATTTATGAAACTTTTTCAAAGTTCTCAGATAAAAAAATTTCTGAAAAGCCTTTCAGGAGAATCCCTTACGCAGAGGCGATGCTCACTTACGGTTCAGATAAGCCAGACCTTCGG
>CAZDOV010000125.1:0-3036 GCA_964507135.1 uncultured Eubacteriales bacterium
AAAAATGGAAGAATATGATGGCATAACCATAATGACTACTAATTTAGCAGAAAATTTAGACGCAGCCTTTTTTCGTAGGATCAGTTATGTTATACATTTCCCTTTACCTGACGCAAATTCCAGAAAAACCATCTGGCAAAAGATGTATCCGAAATCCGCTCCACTGAGTAAGGATGTCGATTTCGATTTTCTATCAAAAAAGTTTGAGTTTTCCGGCGGTAATATAAAAAATATAGTAATAACATCAACATTTATGGCGGCATCAGAATCTAAAAACATAGAAATGAAACATATATTGAAAGCGATTGAATACGAAATGAAAAAACAAGGGAAAATGATTTCGAAAAGCGATTTTGGAGAATATGCTTACCTTATATAAAACTTTAAAAACGATGATTTTTTTATTTTAGAGGTTAATTTATTTTTTGTGCTTTTCCCTAATCATCAGTTTGTTTAATTATATCTGCACTTACTTGTCAATAAGTGTGGATATATTTTGATTTATATTATTTTTTGCCTGGTTTCAAAAATAATTTTTCAATGTTGCTAACAGAATAAATCGTCAAATTTGCCGGAATAGCCGGAAATATAAATTCAATTTTCAGTATTCTAAAAATAATATTTTGGTGTTATAATAGTTTTATAATTTTTTAGGTGGTGTTTCCAATTGAATCATGAGTTTTTTATAACGTTAGAAGATATAATAAGAGAGCTTACATTTGATGTAGCTTTGATGCCAGTTGAGCCAAAGTCAGTTCAGATAACCTCGCGAAACATAAATCGAATGGGGTTGGAACTTATAGGCCCAATTGAGCATTTCGATAATACAAGAATAATGATTATGGGAGAAAGCGAAAATTATTTTCTTTCTACTATGTCCACTGACGAAATTTACAAGTCTGTGGAGGCGATTTTATCTTTGAGGCCACCTTTGCTTATAATTTCGTACGGTATTAAACCTATCAAAGAAATTTTAGACGTGGCGTCAAAATATAAAATACCGATACTTACCTCCGAAGAAACCGCAGCGGATGTTACAGCGGAATTAACTCCATTTTTAAATTTACATTTAGCTCCGAGAATTACTCGTTCAGGTGGGCTCATAAATGTTCACGGCGAAGGCATACTTTTAGTGGGAGAAAGCGGAGTGGGAAAGAGTGAAACCACAGTCGAACTTCTGAAACGTGGCCACAAACTTGTTGCGGACGATCTGGTTGAAATAAGAAAAATCCCAAAAAACACTTTAATAGGATCTTCTCCAGAAAACATAAGACATTTTATTGAAGTAAGAGGAATAGGCATAATAAATGCCAGAAGAATTTTTGGAATTGGCGCTGTTAAACTCACGGAAACCATAGATATGGTAATTAATCTTGAAAGCTGGGACGAGAAAAAAGATTACGATCGTATGGGAGCAGAGTGCACATATACAGAAATTTTAGATGTTAAAGTCCCTTATACTAACATCCCAGTGAGACCCGGAAGAAATCTTGCAGTGATAATCGAAATAGCTGCTATGAATAATCGTCAGAGAAAAATGGGATACAACGCCGCCAGAGAGTTGTTCATCAACTTAGGAATGGAATACCCAAGCTTAGTAGACGAAGGAAAAGTGGAAAAATGCATCTGGGATGTATGAAATTTTAAACATATTCAAATGGTTTACATATCAAAAGTATGAACGGAGGAACAGACTATAATTGACGCTTACCGTGAACTAAAAAATCTTGCGATCACCTTAGGATGCACCGTTATGGAAAATGAACCAATGAAAAACCACACATCGTTTAAGGTCGGAGGCCCTGCAAAATTATTTATATATGTGAATAACGAATCAAGTTTAATTTCTGTACTTAATTTCATACGTAAAAGCAGATTGCCGTTTTTCGTTTTTGGGAAAGGATCAAACTTGTTAGTCGCAGATGAAGGTTATAACGGAGTGGTCCTGAATCTTTGCAAAAGCGAAAAAACTCTTGAACTTTCTAGTGGCGATACAGTGACGTGTTCCGCAGGTTTACCGCTCGCGAGTGCGTGTGTGTTTGCTATGCAAAACAACCTTAGCGGTCTCGAATTTGCTTGGGGAATACCCGGATCTTGCGGTGGCGCGCTTTACATGAATGCCGGTGCTTACGGAGAAGATATTTCGTGCGTAATTGCCAAAGCTCATCATATTGACCATAGTGGAAAGATTGAAATGTTAGAAAAGTCTGCAATGGAGCTTTCCTACAGAAAGAGCTTTTATTCACATAAGTCATTGATAATATCCAAAATACAATTTAAATTAAATCCGTCATCACAGGAAAAAATACGCTTTAAAATGTTTGAAAATATCAAAAAAAGAAAATCAAAACAACCTTTGGAACTACCAAACGCTGGAAGCATTTTTAAGCGTCCTGGAGGAGGATATTACGCAGGAACACTAATTCAGGACTGCGGATTAAAAGGTGTATCTGTCGGTGGAGCAATGGTAAGTCCAAAGCATGCGGGATTTATCGTAAACACTGGTGGTGCTACAGCTAATGACGTGGCTACTCTTATCAGAAAAATCAAAGAAACGGTGAAAAAAAACTCAGGTATTCAGCTCGAATGCGAAATAGAAACGCTCGGAAATATAGATCTATAAAGTTCATATGCAAAATCTTAAATAGCGGGAGGCGTTTTCGTGGAATCATTTTCGCAAAAAATAAAATCTGAAATATTGGAAATGCCAATTAAGTCTTATAAAAATGTTTGTCAGGAGCTTTCAGCGATTTTCGCATTTTCAGGAAACACCGGCAATTCAAATGTTATTTCATTGCCATCAAAAAACACGTGCACAGTAGCACGTGTTTTGAAGTTAACTGAATTTGCGCTAGACTTCCGAAATAACAAATCTGAATTTCAAACAAGGATATTAAGATATAATCTTGATTCTAAACCAGTCGAAAAAACTGTACAAATCCCATGCAAGGTAACCTGTTTTGACGCTTTTGATATAAAAAAATTATCTATTCCAGCGTTTCTTCGGGGAATATTTTTAGTATGCGGAAATGTTAT
>CAZDOV010000126.1:0-3024 GCA_964507135.1 uncultured Eubacteriales bacterium
TCACACCTCCACACTAAATTTCTCACACTGTGGCCAAGAAAAGCTTCAGCCACATCACAAAATTTCGACTTTTCCCCACTAACAAAGTAACGTACCATACCAACGCTGCTTTTGTTTGTACACATATCTTTTTTTTCTAAAAAAGTTTTAAGTGTAATCGCAGTTTCAAGCCCGGGATTAATTAGTCTTATATTTTTATTTTTCAAAACACTTCGAATATTCCCTTCAATTATAGGATAATGTGTGCATCCTAATATTAGCGTATCTACGTCTGATTTATCAATACATTTTAGGTATTCCGAAAGGGTCGACTTTAAAACTTCATCATTATCTCCAATATGCCCATTTTCAACGATTGAAGCAAGTTTGGGGCATGCTTTTTCATAAACACTGCATTTCGGGCACAAATCTATGATGCATTTTTTATACGCACCACTATTAATTGTCGCAGAAGTTGCTAAAATTCCAATTTTCATATTATTGCTGACTTCAATAGCTTTTTTGCACGACGTATTAATTATCCCCATCATTGGAGTATTACAGTTAATTTCATCGATGTAAGAGCTAGCAGTGCCACAGGCTACCAAAATCACTTTTGCGCCCTTAGATTCTAAAAACTCAGCTCCAAAATTCACACATGATATTATTTCTTCTGGACTTTTTTCTCCGTACGGAGAATTTAAAGTGTCACCAAAATATATTATATCTTCAGCCGGCATCAACGTCTGAACCGCCTTAAAAGCTGTAAGCCCACCCACACCGGAATCTAAAATTCCTATTGCTCTCGTATCCATCTTTTGGCCTTCATCCCTTCTCGTTGCTTTGCATTCTTTACTTCTTAATAAGCGTACAACTTTAATTTAAAACAAGTGCGTGCAACCTAAATTTCAAATAGGTGTTTTTGCAGATTATAATGGATTGTCTCGAAAATATATTTACTTAATATTTTAATTTTTGATGGGAACAGCACGTAGCTACTTTTAATTAGATTCAAAATAAATATCGTACCAAACCAAAAAAGCATAAACGGTCCAAATTTTTCGGCTATTGTCCCATTTACCGTTATAATGGTCATCCAAATATTTCACTAGTTTTTCAGACTTAAAAAACTTCCGCGATGTTTCCGATAAAAACGCCTTTTTTACTATCTCATAGTATTTTTTTTCTCTAAGCCAAACTCTTGTTGGAACCGGAAAACCCAATTTTTCTTTTTGAGCGGTATCAACAGGAAGATGCCGCATTGCCGCTTGACGAAGAGCATATTTAGTGTTTTCCTTTGGCGTTTTTAAGCGAGTGGGTATTTTCGATGCTACTTTAAAAACCTCTTTATCGAGGAACGGAACGCGAAGTTCGAGAGAATTTGCCATACTCATACGGTCAGCTTTTAAAAGTATATCTCCGACCATCCACATATTTATATCCAAATATTGCATTTTTGTAACGTCATCATAGTTTTTGGCATTTTTATAAAGCGTTGCGCATACGTCTTGAGGTCTTGTGGCTAATGCGCCGTTTTGCAAAATTTCTCGTTTTTCTTCTTTGGAAAACATAAAAGCATTTCCAATATACTTATTTTCGATAGTATGTTCGCCTCTTATGATAAATCCTCTTCCTTTAAACTTAAATGGGATTTTTTTCATAATGTTCGCCAAGAACGTGCGAACTTTTTGAGGGAATATTTTCTGATATATGTTGAAAACTCGCGGTTCGTTGTAAACAGTATAACCTCCGAATAGCTCGTCCGCGCCTTCGCCTGAAAGCACTACTTTAACATATTGGCTAGCAAGCTTTGAAACAAAATAAAGTGCTATACACGATGGATCAGCAAGAGGTTGATCCATATAATACTGGACTGGCCTTACAGCATCCCAGAATTCTTGAGAAGATATGACTTTGTAGTGATGCTCAAGCCCAACTTTTTTTGCAACTCTCTGCGCCCATGAAATTTCGTTATATTTTTCTCCAAAATCAAATCCAACTGTAAAAGCTTTTTGCCCCGCAAAATACGTAGAAACATAGCTTGAGTCGACTCCGCTAGAAAGAAAACAGCCTACTTCAACATCGCTAGCACGGTGAACATTGACTGATTCTTCGAACACTTTTTCGATTTCATCTGTTGCTTCTTTTAAATTCATGTTCTCATTTATATTAAACTTAGGTTCAAAATATTGTCTTATCTTCACTTCACCATTTTTATACCACATACAGTGCCCAGGCATCAAACAATAAATGTTCTCAAAAAATGTTTCGGGCGGCACAGCATACTGAAAAGAAAGGTAATTATCTAAAGCTTTGTTGTTAAACTTTTTTTCGAATTTCGGAAAAGCCAATATACTTTTTATTTCTGAACCATAGATAAAATTCTCACCAGCGTGAGCCCAGTGAAGCGGCTTTATTCCGAATGGGTCACGTGCCAAAAATAACGTTTTTTCTTCTCGGTCCCAAATTGCAAATGCAAACATTCCGCGAAGCTTGTCAAGAACTTTTTCTCCCCATTGTTCAAAACCGTGAAGAATAACTTCTGAATCGCTGTCTGTATAAAATATATGGCCGTTTTCAAGAAGTTCTTGCTTTAATCCCTCGTAATTATAAATCTCGCCGTTAAAAGTCAAAACAAGATTGTTCTTTTCGTTATAAATCGGTTGCTCACCTTTATTAAGATCTATTATACTCAACCTACGAAATCCCATTGATACATCGTTATCGGCAAAATATCCGACGCTATCGGGCCCACGATGAACAATCAAACTGGTCATATTTTCAATAACTTTTGTTTTGTCCTCTATTTTACCGGTAAATCCACAAATTCCACACATTACCCATTTGCCCCCTTGAAAAAATCAGATTTTCTCTAGCAATTATAGCACGGCAGCCATGGACTTACAATTTGTAAAAATCATTCACTCATAAAAATTAAACAGTGATTCAAACGTTCATTTAGTGTGATTGTATTATAATTTCTAAATTTTTGTTTTTTCACCAATATTTACTTATTTTATACTTTTTATTTTCAAATATTCCATT
>CAZDOV010000127.1:0-3022 GCA_964507135.1 uncultured Eubacteriales bacterium
TTGTAAAAATTCATCTGAATTTTCTGTTTTAGGACAAAAACAATAATAAGCTGCGCCAAGGTCAACGAGTTTTTGTGCGTATGATAAATAGCTGTTTTTCCGTTCGCTTTGCACATATGGACCATATTCGCCACCAACATCGGGCCCTTCGTCATGACGTAACCCAACGGCCTGCAGCGTGTCATAAATTACTTTTTCGGCGCCTTCAACATATCTTGTACGATCTGTATCCTCGATCCTCAAAACAAAATCGCCGCCCTGTGATTTTGCAATCAAGTATTCATACAAAGCTGTACGCAAATTACCCACGTGCATATACCCAGTTGGGCTTGGAGCAAAGCGAGTTCTGATTTTTTTTGGCGTTTTATTCAACATTACTTCTGACATTACCCTTCACCGACTCTTCACTATTTTTTGTCTTTAAAAAACTATTGTTCGTCATCAGTTCGCTCGGATTCGTTATTATTTTTAAGCTCGTCCCCATCTTGATGCACGTATTTGTGATTGTCTTCGCGAATCTGTTTGATGTATTCTTCTAAGCACAGTCCGCTTTCTTTTATTTTTTCTGCATTTTCTTTCCCAACATATCTGAAGTGCCACGGCTCATAAATTACGCCTGTGACATCTTTCCACTTTTCTTGATAGCGCTCTATAAAACCATATCTATGGGCATTTTCAGTTAACCACTTATACTCGCAAGTAGCGTAAAAATTATCTTCCACGCCATTAAAATCCACCGCAAGCCCTGTGTTGTGTTCGCTTGTACCCGGACGTGCGACAACTGTTGCGGCACGTTTTTCGGCTTCTTCTTGCGAAATCACCTCTTTGGATTTTTCGCGATCAATTTGTCGATTAAAAAGCTTCGCCTGAAGATCCATACTTCTATATCCGGAAGAAATCCACAATTTTATTCCTTCTTGCTTAGCATCGGATATCATTCTTTCTAAATCTTCACAAGCAACCGCAGCGACCTCTTTACCGCGGCAAATCTTTATTTCAGGCACATAATCTTCGCTCAAAAAATTGTTTTTGTTAATTACTATCATCTCAGCAGGACATTTTTTATTCCAATCGCCAAAGTCTCCATCAAAGCCCCCAGATTTCTGCTTCTCAGCTTCTTCTTTAATCAAATTATCTGCGTCTGCCGTGATACTTTCAAGTTTTTTGGACTCTCTTTCAAACTCTTTTTTGCCGAGCTGAGTTAATCCTTCAGCGTCCCCTCTTTTTTCGGTATTGCTCATTCCTTCGCTTGCACCGCTTATGGCCTCGCAAATTTCATCATATTTTTCACAATCTTTATCACCTAAAACGCGATAAAACGAAACTGCACCTACAGCAAACATGCTCGCAATCGCTAAACACATAACGCCGCGTTTGCAGTATTTTCTAGTTGTAATCTTCAACTTACCTAAAAAAATCAACTTTTTTTCTTCTTTCTCGGTTAAGTGTTTATATTTATTCATAAGTTTACACATTGCCACAAAATGGCTATGGACTGCCTCCTTGCTTTTTAACTATTTTTTGATTCGTCTTGGTTTTTACCTCTATAGGTTCAATTATATAAAATTTTACCTTTAACATCAATAACACAATTTGAGTTTTTATGAGCTATCATCTCAGCTCCATTATTAATTTTTACCGACACGCCTTCATGCGCGTTTATTGTACCAGAAAAAATTTGAATTTCCCCTGAACATTCTAGCGGATACGCCGATGATGTTCGGTGACTGTCTCCAATGGTCCCACCGTTAATCTTCCCCTTACCACCGCTATTAATTCTCAAGCTTCGAATAAAGCCTGAGCTTATGTTGATTTCTCCATTCAAGTCAAATGTATATCTTCTGCTATTAGAAATATATTTTCCTGAAATAACCTCTACTTTTGATGTGTTATCGGAAGCAAAAACGATTCCGCTTCCGGCAAAATTATGCCCAGAGCTCGCAAGATAAACAGATGTATTTTTTCCTTTTGCATCTATCGCATATCCATCATATCCAACGCCGTATCCGTTATTAATAGTGGCGTCATCAATTAAAGAAAATATGGTATCGTCGCGCATCTCAAAAACGCTCCTAGCAACACGCATCGAATATGGTTTTCTGGTATTATCTACGCATACACTTCCTCCTACTATCAAAAACGACTTTGGCATAAGCACAAATCTTGCGTGGGCGATTTTGCCGTCACCCAAAATTCTGATAGGACGATTAATAAATATCTTTTTCCTAGATAAACGCCTTTTTTCAAAATCAATTTCATCGCAGTCCACATCGATAGTCCCTACGCCTTTATCGTTAATAGCACTTAAAAGCTCATCCAAATTATGAACTTTTACCGTTTTGCCTTTAATTATTTTTTCATAGCAATTGTCGATATAAGCGGCCTTCAAAAACTTTGAATAATTTTTAATTTTCTTTTTTTCGCAACAATTCATGCGGGAATATATTTTTTCGGCTTTTGCAATTTGCTCTTTGTGGCTTTTCCAAGGAATATCCGGAATTGAAGATATTAAATTATCCAAATATTCGGCACCACTTACATTATTGGCATTTTCAGCTTTTACTATCTCAAATGAATCAATTTTTGAAAACTCCCCTGTGTTTTCATCAAAAGTGTATGCATTAAACAAAAGATTTTCAGCGCCGATTTCAACGCAAGAATACACCGGCTTGTCCAAATTCAAGAGCTTTTCCGCAGGGAATCCTACCGGGAAATGTTGCGAATAATTTTTCACCCCAGACGTACCTGGAACAACGTAAATCGTGCCATTCGGTTTGAAATACGAGTCACACATATCACCATTATGATTTAGCTTTTTCTTACTAGTAAAAATTTTGCGTCCCTGCGCCAAAACATCAGTCCTAGCATATACGTGATCGTGTCCGCCTAGGACGAGATCGATTTTCCCGTAATAAGCAATATCGTCAATTTGTTTCCCGATAAGTTTTACATCCATATCCTTGTGATGAGGGCCATTAGAATACGGAGATTTATGGGCACATAACACTTTCCATTTGGTTTT
>CAZDOV010000128.1:0-3012 GCA_964507135.1 uncultured Eubacteriales bacterium
ATTCTAAATTGTGTTGCTCCACATATTGGGACGTAATAATGCAAATCCATCTGAATTCCTCCTTATCATAAGGTCTATGTATAAATTATAATAACGTTTTATCGATTTGTCAAGAGGTTTTGAATGGTTATTTTTTAATTCAAGCAAGTTCGTCTTTATTTTATTGATATTCTCTACTATTGAAGATGAGGCTACAAAATCCGGTTATAAAATCACAAATATTTTTAGTCAGGCGGTAAAATCAGTTAAAACTGTGTTACAATCCACACAAGGTATTACATTTAGCACTGATTTTAACTCTATTCTTGAACAAGATACAACTGCGCTTACAAATTTTATTTCTGCTGTAAGAGGTGCGACTCCTTGGGAGCAAGCCTTTGCAGATACTATGCAAAAGACATCTGTTGCGGCACAACAATATGCTCAAAATACAGACCTCACGGAATTAAATCTTAATGATTTTATTGTACAACAGAAAAAAGCGGAAGTATCCTCTTTAGCACAAGTAAAGTCACTCAAAAATGTTAAAACGCTCCTTAATGAATATAACAGTTCTTTGGATAAAACCGCAAAAGGAATAACAAATTGCGGTTTAGAGCAAGGAGACTTCATTAATTCTGTTGGAAAATTCAACTCCGTATTAAGCGAATATTTATCCGGCCTTAACGGTGGAGAAGCCGCTATAGGCGGTTACGTCGGAGCATTGGTAAAAGCTGAAGCTGCTACGATAGCTTTCCAGTTAGCCTCGGCAGCAGCAAATATCGGGATTAGTCTTTTAGTTACAGGGCTGATAAAACTCATTTCATATTTCGTTAATTATGAAGAAAATCTTCGTAACAAACTTGCGGAAATAAAATCCGAATGTTCAGAGCTTGAGTCGGAATTGTCATCACTAAACGATGAATTAAAAAATACCGAAGAAAAAATAAAAACGCTTGAATCAAAAGGGAGTTTGACATTTACCGAACAGGAGGAACTTGACAATCTAAAAGCTCAAAATGCCGAACTGGAAAGAAACATTAAGTTGAATGAAATTCGGCAAAAAAACGCAAATAAAACAGAAAACTCACAATTTGTTAAAACTATGAGCACGGATTTAGATAATAGTTTAGAGTATTCATCGGTTTATGGTACTGTACAAAGCTACTCTTACATTGGTGCTTCAATAATGTATGCAGAAAACCAAGACGCAGATGTTAAGACAGCAACCGAAAAAGACTATATCGACCAACAAGTAAAAAACTATCAATCTTATCTGGAACAACTTGCAAAATTAGACGAGGAATATGAGAACGACTTAACAAATAAGGATTATATATCAAAGCGTGAAAGATTAGTTAAAAACAAAGAAAAAGTTTGGACTTATCTCCTTGAAAAAAGCAATGAATTCTCAGAAGTAGCGGAAGGCATTGAATACATCCAATCCCCAACTTCAGAGGATGACAAAAAAGTTAACGCTTGGCTTGATTATATTCGCGATTATAACAACCGTCTGTTGATTTTGGCAAATGAAGGTTCAACTGTTTTCAATGGTTTAATTTATGGTGACTTCGCAGATGTTGTAGCGCCCTTAAGAGAGCTTGGGGAACAAGGCAAAGCGACTGCACAAGAACTTCAAAACAGCAAATATTCTGAATTCATCGACAATCTAATAAGTATAGGTTTTATTTCAGATGATTCGGAAGAAAGTCTCAACAAAGTAGCTAACGCATTTAATGGAATCTCCGTTGAAAGTGATGACGCTAATTCAAATTTAGAAAATGTTTCACAAATTCTGGATGAAATCGAAACTGAATGTGATTTTGCCGCAGAAAGCACGAAAACACTTGCTAATAGCATATCTACCGTGCAGAGTATTCTTTCTTCCCAATCTACCGGGAAATCCATATCCATAGATGATTTCAATTCCGATGAACTCAAAGACTACACCTCTGCGTTAGAATATAATAATGGCGTTTTACAGCTTAACGCAGAAAAAGTTAGAGAGATTGTAGAAGCAAAATCGGATGAGCAAATAGAAATCAATAACACCAATAAGGCAATGGCACAGTCCAAGTATTTGGAGAATGCCGCACAAATTGAAAAATATCGAAAAGAATTAAAAGAATCAACCGCTCTAACAGATGAACAGAAAGAAAGCATTCAAAACAACATTGATGCTTTACTTAAAGAAAATTCTACAATCAAGTTGGCCTGTGATTCTTACGATATTATGACCGCCTCTCTTGTGGAAGCGACCAACGCCTACAATAACTGGCTCAACGCTCAAAAGGCATCTCAAAGTGGAGATATGTTTGATGATACGCTTGATGCGATTAACCGAATCAATGAAACATTAAACGATACCGATTCTGAATATTTTGGCAGAGTTGGTAGAACAGATTACACCGCTGCCCTTGAACTTATTATCCCAGAATCTATTGACCAAGAAGATTCCAAAAAAGTTAACGCCTACCTAAAGAGTATATACGATTTATTCACATATGATGACGGAAATTATTCCGGCTTAAATATTGCAAATTTCTGTCAAAAAGCCGTTGATGCTGGTCTTATGGTTCTTGATGAGTCTGGTGAGAGTTATCAAATCGCTGGTTCAAAGACAATGGAAGATTTCGCTGAAGGCATGAATCTTTCGCTTCCTCTTGTTCAGGCCATGTTTGGAGAGATGGAAGAATTTGGTGGAGAGTTTTCATGGGCTGATGAAGCTGTTAAAACAATTGGCGATTTAGGGGTCGCTGCGAATGAAGCCTCTGAAAAGCTCCGCAGTATTGACCAATTTAGCAATTTAACAATTGCGTTAGATGTTTCAGAATTAGAAACAAACGAAGAAAAACTTTCTGCTTTAGACGCTACTATTGCGGAAATGAATAGTGTAAAAGCGATAGTTGGCGTTGATGTTAGCGAAGTAGAAGGAGCAAATACGGTTATTAAATACTGTGTTGCGCAAAAACAACTGCTATCACAACCAGATGTAATGAATGTCGATACTTCTTTGGTTGAAGGCAAAATTGG
>CAZDOV010000129.1:0-3009 GCA_964507135.1 uncultured Eubacteriales bacterium
TTATTGTTTTTAGGGTCGTTGTGTTGTTGCGTTTGAATGTTAGTCATCATTCGTAGTTTAGCGTCCATACCATAAACAATAAATTTTAAATTGTTATTTCCAGTCATTGTCTCGCCACTATTTTGTGAAGAAATGTCAACTTCAATTTTCTCAACAAATCCGGTAAATATTTTTTTGTATGCTCCCCCAGGTTTTTTGACAGAAATTTCTAATTTTTTGTCCGGCGCAATATTCAAATATGCACTTTCTAAATCAGCATTACCTGACGTAGTAAGCAAGGTGAATTCCACTTCACATATACCAGCCTCTCCCCAAACGCTTGTATCCACCATAAAATTTGTTATATTGATGTCTTCATCCGTGGATTCGTACTTTTTCTGCCCGCCTACCGTCAATTTTATATCCGCTTCTCCGCCAAAGCTAGAATTAGTTAAAGCCATTCACAATCAACCTTTTTATTAATTTTTAAAAAGCACCTGTTCTCTTGTTGTTGAGCCTAATTTTACTTTCCACTTTATTTATCACCGCACGCGAAATTGCTTCGATGTTTATTCCGCTTAGTCGCGAATTAATCATCATCTCAACGTCATTTCTGCTCAAAGTTTTTGCCATAATACTCTTTTCGAGGCTTTTGGTATCGATTTTTTCCTGCCGCGCTATTACTTTATCTCTAAGAGCATCATTTTTACCTTTTATAGTCGTACCACTTTTCTCTGGTTCTTTTTGTACTAGTTCGGTTTCTTTTTGGGCAATCTTCGGCTCCTCTTTGTAAATCATATACCGTGCATCAGCATAATCAAGCGCCCTTTCGGCTGGCGACGTTACATTTCTGTGAATTGCATAAACCTTTCGAGAAAATTCATCATTTTTGACATGCTTAATAATTTTCGGAGCGACTATATTGCGATACACATCTTTGACTTTTGTCTTAAACACACTTTGAGTGAATGTGCTTGGCGTAAGAACCTTTTTCACGTTTCTTTCGACTACGTTTTCAATTTCTTCGCCCTGTATAATTTTATCTCTGAGATAAACAGGTTTAAATTTTAAGTCATTTTCAGTAATAAGATACCTGTTGTTCAGCGTAGTCAATCTTTGACTTTTTGCCATAAGCCTATTAATTTTCAAAACCTGATTAACTATATTTGCATTTTCGGAATTTATCAGGTGCGAAGCAAAAATCCGTTTTAAAACGTTTTTTTCTTCTCGAGATTTATTTGAAATCAAATCTATATTATCGAGAACCGTTTTATAATTTGTATTCTTGAATTTAACATCGCTCAAAATCTTGTTGGCAACGCTAGTTTCGTGGTAAAAATTTCTTTCAACGCTTCGATTTTTACGCCTGAGCTTGACAATCTCATCTACTGCTTCGCGCTCTTCAACATCCAATGTTTCAACGTTTTCTTTATTAATAAATCTTGTTTTATTAATAAATCTTTGGGTATTTTCTTCCTGAATTTGTTTTTCGTAGACGTTTTGAATTCTGTTGATAATTCTATCGGTGTTTCTGCGAAATCGTTCTCCATGGCTCGGCTTATGATGCACAAAGTCGACCACTTCATCAACCGCAGATCTCTCTTCAGTACTCAGTACTTCAATATTTTCTCTGTTAACAAACGTAGTTTTATCAACAGCCTTGTGAACATTTTCTTTTTGAATTTGCTTTTCATAAATATTTTTGATTCTATTTACAACTTCGTTTTTAGCGGTTACTTTCAAGAGATTTTTCTTAATAGCTTCTTCAAAATTCACATTTTTAAATTTCGAAGACTTAAGAACCTCAAAAACATTTTGAGAAAACGTTTTGGTATTATAAACTTTACGTATATCGTTATACACCCTATCAAGACTGCGCTGATGAACAGCTCTGTCATTTTCGTACTGCTGCTGATGGGCAACAACGTTCTCTTTCAATTCTTTTATTTCAGATTTGTCAACAATTTTATTAATTAACTTTGTATGAGTTCGGAGGACTTTTGGAACCGAACGTTCCAAAATACGGTCCATAATTTCCGTTACATTCGACATTATGCTAAGCTCGGAAATCTTGGACTGTAATTTAATTATCGGAGATAATTTGCTGATTTTATTTACTACGTTTTTTTCAAAAGACTCCTGAATTTCCTCTATTATTTTCGGATTAAGAATCTCGTTTATTTCATCAGAAATATACTTGAGATTTTTAATTTTATTCTTAGCTGGTTTTTCGTGTTTGGTAGAAAATTCTTGTTCAAGCTTTTTTTCTCCAACTGGATTTATAGTATTCTTTCTGATCACGCGATTGTGGATATCTTCTACTACCTTGGAATAATTACGGACGTTTTTCAGTACCTTGAAATAATCTTCAGCAATCTTTTTAGCTGGAGTTCGATTTTTCTTTGAAGTTTCACTTTGTTCTCCGATTGTTAATGGAGATTTTTCATCTGATTTTTTTTTTGCACTCTCGAGCAAGGATCTCAAAATATCTGTGAGAGTTTTTTCGTCAAAATTATTGCTGGAAACTACTTCTAAATTCTTTATTTGTTGGGTAGTGAGATTCGTGCGAGATCTCAGCACTTCGTTTTTCAGCTGATTTACAATTTGATCTCTAAGAACAGTATTATTTTGTATAGGGGCATTCTGACCGCTCGTAACAGCTTTAAGCTCACTGAGCAAATCAATTATCGTATTAAAAGCGTGTTCGGAATCAAACCCGGAGGCCACTGAAGAGCTATAAACCAGATCTTCGGAACGGTCATATGATTCCGAGCTTTCAACCGGCAAGACCGTCATAGAAGGTTTAATAAAAAACTGATTGCAAAACCCCGTATTGCCGGTGAGCTTAGCAAAACTCGCCGGTGATTGCACTTGAATAAGTTTATGCGTATTTTCACGCATGGCACCATTATTTTTGGCAGTCTTTTCCCCCATCATTTTTCCTTCCTGACTTTAACTTAAAGTTACCCTCAACAACTACCCGGAAATGCTTTTGAATAGTTTTTCGGATTTCAAAATTTTTTTCATATG
>CAZDOV010000130.1:0-2945 GCA_964507135.1 uncultured Eubacteriales bacterium
TACTTTGAGGTATCTTCGGTGTTTTGTTTGCAAGCGGAGACGGCTACTTCGAGAACGACTTGGACTTTGGAGCCTTTATTTATTTTTTCGGTGGTTGTGATGGCTAATTTTGCTTTAGTTGCCACGGCATTTTCTCCATTGCCGAAGGTAACGTCAACTTCTGTGTCTTTGGCGGCTCCGGAGGCGATTTCGTTAACAGCTGTACCGGTAGCTACAAGTTTGAGTTTTTGTTCTTGTTTGCCGCTATCACCACTGGTGTCTTTTTTCTCTTCGCTCTTTTTCGCGTCTTCCTTTTTGTCTTCTTTTTTGCTTGATTTTGCTAACGTTTCAATAAAAGCAATTCGTGCGCGGGCAAAGTTCTCATTAATTTTGCCGTTCTCAACGAAACGCTCTGTGAACATTTTGTCTACGATTAATTTTGCAGGTGCAAATTTTCCTTTTACGTTCAATCCTTTTTGCGCTTTAACCCATTTAATCCATGCGGTGAGTTCCTTGTCTTTGTCAGTATCTAATTCGACCACCGTGTTAAAAGCGAATGTCGGCGCTTTTTCTTTTTTAGCATCGGCTTTATCTTCGGTCTTAGCAGCGTCTGTAGCGAAGACGAACTGTTCGTTGGTGTTAAGCACGAGAATGGCATCGGCGGTTTTGTCTTTAGAGAATTTATAACCTTTTAATTTCAAAACCAGCAGCTTTACTGTGGATTTTTGTTCCCCTTCGCCTTTTTCGATCGTCACAACGTTTTTAGCCACATCTTTCAATTCGTTAGGGGCCATGCAGTGGCTGGCGATTAGTGTTAGAGCAGTAGCTGCGGAAGCGCCAACGCCCATTGCGATCCATTGCTCTTTTGTAATGTTTTTGAAAAAATCGGTAACTTTCGTTACAACTGACCTTTCTGATGTGGTTGATTCGTCCTTGTTTCCCTCGGCGTGCACACCGCATCCCATAGCCATAGCTGATACTACAGCCGACATAACGATTGACGTTGCCTTTGTGAATTTGTTGTGTTTCATAATGAGTAATCCTCCATTTAATATTAATATGTAATGACTTTTGATTACAATGACATTATAACATAAGTGTATTATGTTTGTCAACACCTATTTTTTTATTTATTCTAAAATACCCAAATAGAAATCCAACAATATGCCAAAGTAAAAAGAAAGAAAAGCACTTTACATTCCATATTCTCTTTATTTTACTACTTTTCTCTTATTTTTTCTACTACTATTTTCATAAATTAAATTCACTCCTCTATTTGTTCGGAATGTTGACGACATTTGTAAGTTAGAGTAAAATCGTACGCAGATATATTTGTTATTATTGGAGATTAAACATGCTTAGAAAATTGTTCACGTCGGAATCCGTTACCGAAGGGCATCCTGACAAGGTTTGCGACAGGATTTCAGACGCTATTTTGGACGCAATACTCACGAAAGATCCGGAAGCACGCGTCGCTTGCGAAGTCACCGCGACTAATGGTTTTATACATATATTCGGTGAAATAAACACAAGCTGTTATATTGATATGGAAAAAGAAGCAAGAAAAGCCTTATGTGATATTGGGTATAATGGCCCATCGTGCGGTTTCGATGGGAATACGTGCGGAATTATTACATCTATTAATGCGCAATCGTCGGATATTTCGATGGGGGTTAATCATTCCCTTGAAAAAAAATACGGGGACGATAATGAAAAGAGTAAAATAGGTGCCGGAGATCAGGGAATGATGTTTGGATTCGCTTGTAATGAAACGTCCGAGCTTATGCCCTTGCCGATTTTGCTTGCTCACAAGCTTGCAAAGCGTTTGGCATCCGTCCGCAAAGATAGAACGCTTGATTATTTAAGGCCTGACGGAAAAACCCAGGTTACGATTGAATACGAAGATGATAAACCCGTCAGAGTTGATACAATCGTAGTTTCTGCACAGCACAGTGAAGCAGCGGATAATAACCGAATTTATAAAGATATTTTTGAAAACGTAATCATCCCTGTTATGCCCAAAGATATGATTGACGAAAAAACCAAAATTTTTATCAATCCCACAGGTAGGTTTGTTATAGGCGGCCCGGTTGGAGATAGCGGCCTTACCGGGCGAAAAATTATAGTTGACACTTATGGCGGATATGCAAGGCATGGGGGCGGTGCATTTTCAGGAAAGGATGCCACAAAAGTGGACAGATCTGCAGCGTATGCAGCAAGATATATTGCCAAAAACATAGTCGCAGCGGGGCTTGCCAAGAAGTGCGAAATCCAACTAGCCTACGCAATAGGCGTATCTAATCCCGTTTCCGTCCGAGTGGATACTTTTGGAACCTCTGATTTTTCTGAAAGCGCCATCGAACAAGCCGTGAAAAAGGTTTTTGATCTTAGGCCGATGGCTATTATCGAAAAATTTAACCTCAGATCACCGATATATACCTCATTGTCGTCTTACGGGCATATGGGACGCGAAGATTTAAACGTAGGGTGGGAAAAAACAGATAAAGCGCAAGAATTAAAGAATTTGCTGTTTAAAAATAAAATTTAAAGAGGAGGAACATCATCGTGAACATTGAGTCGGATATAAAAGTTAGGTCTTTGGAGCTTGGAAAATCTTTGGAAGACGCTAAAAGCTTTGAAGCGATCGTTAGAATAAAAAATGAATATCTCAAGAAATATGTAAAATCTTTATATTCTGAACTAAAAAGCGTGTCACCAGAAGAGAAAAAAAATTTAGGCAAAGTGATAAATGATTTCAAGAACTTTGCAGAAAGTAAAATAAAAGAAGCGGAAAGTAAGTTTAAATCAAAAAAAGCAGTTTCAAAATATGACGTTACAATCTTCAAAAACAGCATCAGACAAGGCTCAGGCCATCCTTTAATAAAATTATACAAGCAGATCGAGAAAGTATTTATAGGAATGGGATTTTCAGTGATCCAAGGCCCTGAAATCGAACTTGATAAGTA
>CAZDOV010000131.1:0-2933 GCA_964507135.1 uncultured Eubacteriales bacterium
AGCTTAGTCGCTTCATCCTGAGGTTTTCCGCAGAACGAACAACACAAGTCACTATCGTTATTATTTTTGTTTGTACTCATAGGTCATCCCCACTCTAACTAAAATTTTTTTTTCACCGGCCAAACTATCTGTTAGTAATAACTTTATCCACAATTCCGTATTCCATTGCCTGCTGAGCAGTTAAAAAGTTGTCACGTTCAGTATCCTCAGCTATTTTTTCAATCGGCTGACCAGTTCTTTCCGACAATATCTTGTTGAGACGCGCTTTCGTTTTCAATATGTGCTGAGCGTGAATGTTAATGTCAGTGGCTTGCCCTTTTGCGCCACCACTCGGCTGGTGAATCATAATATCACTGTTCGGGAGAGCATATCTCTTTCCCTTGGCGCCAGCAGCAAGCAAAAATGCTCCCATGCTCGCCGCAAGTCCCATACATATAGTGGATACATCACATTTAATATACTGCATGGTATCGTAAATCGCCAATCCATCAGTCACTGAACCGCCTGGGCTATTGATATAAAGGCTAATATCTTTCGCGGCATCTTGCCCCTCCAAATAAAGTAACTGTGAAACTATAAGGCTCGCAGTAGTAGCGTTAACCTCTTCATGAAGCATAACGATTCTATCATTCAAAAGTCTGGAATAGATATCATACGATCTTTCCCCACGTCCAGTTTGCTCCACAACAACAGGCACTAAACTCATATTTAAATCCCCTTTTCACTGTAATAAATCAATAATCATATAATTTTCGAAGTTCTATACAAAATTGCAAATTTAAATTTAAACTTGCAATTTCACTCATAGATTATTTACTTTTCCACCCGATTATTACGGATAATGTCAAGTACTTTTTGTCTAGTGATATCAGATACAATATCATCTTTTGCAATAAATCGTTTGATTTGTTCTGGCGCCAATTTATAACCTTCAGCGATTTTACCATACTCTGCTTCGACTTCTTCGTCGGAAACTGTAACGTTTTCGAGTTCCCCAACTCGTTTTATGCCGAGGTCCATCTTAACACTCTGAACAGCGCGAGGGCGCATATCAGACGCGAGTTTTTCTTCACTAATTCCAGTATATTTAACATAATCTTTTAGCTTAATCCCTAATGAACTAAATCTTTGTTCAAATTCTCTAAGCAAAATTTTTGTTTTTGCGCGTATCAAAGCTTCGGGGATTTCAACTTCAACAAGTTCAACGAACTTATCGAATGTTTCACTATCTGCCGCTGCTTTTGCCTCTTCCTCTTTTGATGCCGCCAACTTTTTCTCCAAATCCGCTTTATATTCATCAAGAGTATCAAATTCGCTCACATCTTTAACGAATTCATCGTCAAGCTCAGGAAGTTGCTTTTTTTGCAATTTATTAAGCTTCGTCTTAAAAATCGCCGTTTTAGAAGCAAGTTTGCTGACGTGATAGTCATCTGGGAACACAACGGTAATGTCAAACTCGTCACCAACATTTTTCCCAATAATCTGGTCTTCAAACCCTGGAACAAATTGACCGCCACCAAGTTCAAGGTCAACATCTTCAGCTGCTCCGCCTTCAAACGGTTCCCCGTCGACTGAGCCCTCAAAATCAATATTACTAATATCACCTTTTTCTGCAACTCCACTGTCACAATCGACTAAACGTGCAGATTTATCCCTGACTTTTTCGATTTCCTCATTAATGTCATCTTCGGTAACTGCAGGAATTACAATTTTTTTGATTTCAATACCCTTGTAATTTTCCACCTTCACGTCAGGCATGACTGTAACCTTAACCTTGAAAATCAATCCATCAGATTTCGACATCTTAACAACGTCAAAATCAACATGGTCATTCACGAGCTCAATCCCCGCTTCTTTTGCTGCATCTTCAACAGCACTAGGGTAAACAGCATTAATAGCATCTTCAAAAAAAATACCTTCACCGTAATATTTTTCAATAAACGTTCTGGGTGCTTTCCCTTTTCGAAATCCTGGAACCATTATCTTATTCTTTTTGCGATTATAAACCTTATCAACTTCTTGGCAAAAAACTTGAGGTTCGATTTCAATTTCTAACTCCCAACGATTAGTTTCTATCTTGTTTGACGACCTTAACTTCATAAAAAATCATCCTTTCAAAACCCTGATTTTATAAATCTAAAATTTCATCTGCTTTTTAGACAACCATTACTGGACAAAACCCAACATAATCACAGGAAACAAGGTTTAAACTTATTCCCTTATAATTTCCATTTACTACTTTTTTGGTTGCTTCGCCGCCATGAATATGTCCATAGTAACATTTTTTAATATTTCTTTCAATCATGAGATTTATAATTTCCTCTGATTCGTTCAAATAGTAAACCGGTGGATAGTGAAGGAATGCTATCACTTCACGGCCGTCAGGCTGAACTTTATCAACTGAAAATTTAAACCTTTGATTTTCTCTCGCGAATATCTTTTCGTCCTTTTCCTCTTCTGAATTGTTAATCCATCCTCGAGTTCCGCAAATCCATTTATCTTCGCAAACAACAGCCGAGTTAAAGAGAATCGAAAGTGTATTGAAATTATTTTCTTCAAAGAATTGCTTTATTTTACTCGCTGTGGCCCACCAATAATCGTGATTGCCTCTTATCAATATTTTTTTGCCGGGTAGCGCATTTAAAAATTTGAAATCTTGGTATGCATCTCGAAGCTTTATCGCCCAAGAAATATCTCCTGCAATTACCACAGTATCCTCATCAGTAACAACCCTACGCCAATTTTCTTCTATTTTCTGAACGTAATTTTCCCAACCTTTGAAAATTTCCATCGACTTACTACATCCAAACGAGAGATGCAAGTCAGCTAAACAATATATTGCCATAATTCACCTCCAAATTTAAGAAATCACAAGTTGTTAAGCATAAAATTATATGCATTATCAAAAAATATAGCATCGACTAATTTTTGAC
>CAZDOV010000132.1:0-2921 GCA_964507135.1 uncultured Eubacteriales bacterium
CAGTTCAAACGCACCCGACGATCTTAAAACGGCACTTCACGAAATAATCGATAAGTGGTTTGTAGATCCCCCTCTTGAAGAAGACGGTTCGCTATCTGTAGACCTCACTTCCGACTAACTTGCTGCGCTGTTAGCAGCTCTTAACCCCGAAAAATAATCTTTGGTTTCTTGTATTTTCCGTTTTCTCTCCTACATGTAAATATGTATTCTCCAGCGCAAATTTTGCACTTGACATACGTGACCAAAAAGTGGTACTATTCTTTGTGTTGCGCTGTTTCGGCCCTGTGCCTTGATATTCGTAACTAATATCCTTATCTCTTGAAAAAATCAAGAGGTCATACGTCCAGAAGGAGGTGCCTTAAAGAGTGGCAGAAATTAAAAATTCTTATGAATTTATGTTGATCGTTTCCACCAAAGTTGGCGAAAAGACTGCAGAGTTAGTCGAGAAGTTTGAAAATCTTGTTTCGGAAAAAGCTCAGCTAACCAAGATCGATCGTATGGGAAAAAGAAGACTTGCTTACCCAATACGCAAAGAACTCGAAGGTGAGTACGTTGTTTTTTATTTTGACAGCGACCCGGAACTCCCACAGGAGCTTGACCGCATTTGTCAAATAACAGATGGCGTGTTGAGATCTCTGATAATCAGAAAAAATAATAACTAAAGGAACGGTTTTAAGAAATATGTTAAATGTTGTAGTGCTTACAGGCAGACTCGTCGCAGATCCTGAACTCAGGCACACGTCGAACGACCTTGCTGTGACATCGTTCACGATAGCTGTGAATCGTAGGTTTGCGCGTGCTGGAGAGGAACGGCAGACAGATTTTATTGATATAGTTGCCTGGAGAAGCAACGCAGAGTTTGTTTGCAAATATTTTAGAAAAGGAAATTTGATAGCAATTGAAGGCTCGATTCAGACGAGGAGTTATCAAGACAAAGATGGAAATAACCGAAAAGCTTTTGAGATTGTGGCAAATAATGTTCAGTTTGTCGAATCAAAGAAAGACAGCACTGTAGATAATTCTGCAGGTGGTTATTCAAATCCCACGAATGCTATTCCTGCTGCTGATTCTTATTCGAGCGGAACTGATAATGATTTCCAGACAACAGATACAGATGACGATTTGCCGTTTTAAATTTAGTGTCGAAACAATATTTATGTGGGGCCGGAACCCTTTGTTTCTTGTTTCAAGGGGCGGCCTCAGCGTTGGATTTTAGGAGGGAAATTTATGTTGCCAGAAAAAAATATTGAAGGCGTAGCGGAAAAACCGGTGAAAACAGATAGAACCGACAGAACTGACGCTACAGAAAAAACCGACAGACCTGCAAAGAGGTTTGCGCGTAGATCGCGAAAAAAAGTATGCGCCTTTTGCGTTGATAGATCAGGCGGCGAGATAGATTATAAAGACGTCGCAAAACTCAGACGTTTTGTTTCTGATCGAGCCAAGATATTGCCGAGACGTGTCACGGGAACATGCTCATATCACCAGCACGTTCTTTCGACGGCTATCCATCGCGCGCGCGTTGTGGCGTTGTTACCTTTTGTCGTGGAATAAGTTATTAAACCGATAAAAACAGCAAAATATTCAGGTTTCAGGCTTTTTATCCTGAAACCTTTTTTGTCGTATTTTTAATAATAAAAACCGTTTCAAAATGCCGTAACTCCAAATAATCCATTCAAACCATGTTCATTTTTTTGAGTACTGCCCACGCACCAAGAGAGCTCACCACCATAATTACGAACGGAGCAACCCAGTAATCCATAAGCGGAATCCCTGGGTTATTCATACCATAAATACCTGAAATTATAGTGGGTATAGAAAAAATAAGAGTTATTGATGCTAATTTCTTCATAACATCATTCATATTATTCGATATTACTGACGAAAAAGTATCCATGGTACTTGAAAGGATGTTCATATAAATCTCAGACATTTCTCGTGCTTGAGTGAACTCTATGCTCACGTCTTCCAAAAGATCTCGATCTTCTTCGCTGAGCTCTATGTATTTACCTCGACTAATTTTGCCTATCATCCCACCTATCGACCGTAATGACGCTGAAAAATAAACAAGTGATTTTTCAATTTCCAAAAATTGCATCAATTCTTCATTTTTCATCGTCTTTTTGAGTTTTTCCTCGACACGTTCTGTTAACTTGTTTATTTGTTTCAAATATTGAAGATATTTTCCTGCCATACGCAGCATTATTTGCAAAGCAAAGCGATTTTTATTTTCGACGCAAACATTACGAATAAGCCCTTCTGAAAATTCTTCCAGAATAGAATTTTCGTGAATTGAAATGGTTATTACATTTTGCGGCGTTAATATAATGCTTATCGGAGTAGTGTAATAAGTGAAATTCTTCCCCGTTTTGTCCACAACAGGGCTATCAATTACAGCTAAAACGTTGTCATCTTCACGGTCAACGTGCGACGATTCTTCTTCGTCCAACGAAGAACGTATTGTCTCGGGTTCAAGTGAAAAATTCGTTATCAAGTAGTTTATCTCGTCTTCATTTGGATCAATGCAGTTCACCCAGCATCCGGGAGTATATACATCTACTTTTGTAGTTTTTTTGTTGATTGTTTGGTAATATCTAATCATAAAATCCATCCTTTCGGTGCAAATTTGCAGCCTTAAACCCATCTATATTTATTCTAACATATTTGGAATCTTTATTTGAATATAAAAATTCATTGTGAAATTAAAGTGAAAAAGGAAAACGCAGGATATGTGGCATAATCTTAAAGGAGCGTCAAAAATGGATATTGGAGAAAAATTATATCAAAGCAGAAACCATCACCAAACGATAAAATTCATAAAAACCCGATTTATTCGTAGGTTCAAAAAATTGTAAATCCAAATGGTAGTTTAAAAAATTAATTTTTTTAAAAATGACTATTGACACGATTATAATAATTCG
>CAZDOV010000133.1:0-2919 GCA_964507135.1 uncultured Eubacteriales bacterium
CTCGGTCACGCCGTACTGCTTCGCCAGTTGCGGCACGATCAGCTCCATGCGGTTTTGTGTAGCATATTCAAACCGAGTGCAATACTGTCTTATGGGCACCGTCATTATACAAAGCGCCCGGCAGTTTTCTGCAGGGCGTGAAGAATTAGTTAGTGCGCTTTCAGTGCAGAATAAATACCGCGACGATTGCGATGTTATCCGCAAGGGAGAGGCAGTCGATGATGCATGCGACTATAAGGAATGTCTGCTGTTGAGCATTTTTAGCTTTCTCTTCCGCATCTGTAATGACCGCTTCCAAATTGGATTTCAGAGCGTCATCTTCTTCGTCTGCATATGATATGCAATTCACACAGAGCCACACCCATTGCCATTTTGTCGGATATTGAATGCGCATAGTCTCCGTCGTCGTAATCGAAGAAACATTTTCGCATAAGTTTTCTCCTCAGTCTTCAATAATTTCATATTCCACACGAGAGCCTTTTATTCTCTGCGCGTGAAACGCCCTACCATTTGCTTTCCAGTGTGGAAAATGGTTTGCTTTTTCGGCATTGGTATCACGATGGCAAATTATGATATTCTCCAGAACATCGCAGCCTCCGCCAGAAAGCGGTCTAATGTGATCAAGTGTCGGATGATAAGCACTGTTTGAATTCCCGCAGGCCGATTTTTTCATCAGCCGGCCGGCGTAGTCATACGCTTCCCGCCTTGGACCAAAAACGCGGTTCCACACATCAACGGTTTTATATTTTGACATTTAAAGTACCTCCTTTCTTAGATGTACCCATATTATAATCCAAATAAGGGAAAAAAAGAGGGTACAGTTGTACCCCCCTTGCAAATCAAAGCAACCTGGAAATATCCAAATTTGTTTTTTCCGCTATTGTGATAATGGTTTCGAGCTTTGGCGTTCTAAATTTTTTGCTACCTTTACCTTTTCTCCACGATATAATGGTCTCCGTGCTCAGATTTAACGCATCAGCGGCTTTATCGACCGTTTTATAATGCTGGACAACGTATTGGTAACAACGATTTGCAGTCGCTTCGACGTCTCCTCTCTGATATTTTTCCAAAATTTCCTGCAAAGTAAAAATATCTCCTCCGGTAACTTGCTTAAAAAAGTCATTATAATTTTCTTGTGTTACTGCTGTACCGTTCTGTTCCATTGTTACAAAATATACACTGTTCCAATTAGACGGAATAAGGTAAGGGCTATGCGTAGAATAAACGACTTTGATTCCGTTACTTTGGAGCGTAAGCAGCTCACGCATCACTTCTTTTTGCGCCATAGGGTGAAGCATGGCAGCAGGTTCGTCTAAAATGAACAAATCGCCTGGATGTAGCGTATTTTTCATAAAGTAGTAGGTAAAATACCATCGCCTGCCAGCGCTTGTGGAATTTAGTGCAACCGCCTCACCATTTTTTTCGTGCAATACGATTGAAGGGATTTTTCCTTCTGAACGCACAACAGAAATACTGTCATACATATCTCTCTCAAATTCAGGCCGGTTGGAATTGAGATATTCCTTGAATTCGCGCAAATCCTCATCGCCTAAAGAAAGTTCCTTACCCATTTCGATTTGTTCTAGCAATTCTTCCTTATTAGCTTTATTATAAACCTTGTTAAGATAGGTCTCAAGAATTACATATGCTTCATTGTATTGGTGGACGTTTTGATTTCTTTTGTCGCTTTTGAATATGATATCATTGCTTTCATTTTGCAAAAAGAAGTGTTTAGAAGCGACACACTTTCGCATTTCACGAACGAATTCATAAAATGTATCGTTATTTTCAGGCATTAATTGCTGGCCAGATAACGCAGCATTCAGTCGCTTTGCACATTTGTCAATTTCGTAGCGCAATTCTTCGATTCTCTCACAGGATTCTTTTATTCTATTGTTAATTTTTGTGATTTCCCGCTTAATCGCTGTTTTATTAATAATGATAAAATTTTCTTCAAACGGTGCCAAATCTGGTTCAGTATAGCGGAGTTTAAAAATTAAGCTTTCCGCATCCTTATGGGAAATATAATTACGAATAGATTCGATGGATAAAGAATTTTCCTCAGCACGAAAGCTTTGCAAAATGGAATTTGCAAATTCTCTAGTCTGCTTTACAATAAATTCAACTTGAAATTTCAATTCGCAAAAATTAGTCGTCGAATCTCGGAAATTAGTAATCTGAAAACTGCGAACCGGAACGTCGCTATCTTCCTTATATGCTATCTTGTTAAGTTGTTTTGTATACGTATCAAGAGTTTTTTCTAACTTATCTGCAAGGCAAAGAATTTTACAAACTTCCGAATTCAATAATGGAACCAAATATTCCGATTCGATTCTGTTAATTTTGCCATTTTCACCGGAGCAGGCAACAAAGCAACATTTATTTCCATCAATCTTTTTGTCGGGAAACAATCGAGCAATGTCATCTTTAGAGAGAGAAATGTGAACCCTGTAGCTGAATAGGAGTTCGCCATGCATTTCCATACAATTTTTGTTTACTTTTGCTATTGCACTCAATGCCTCTAAAATATTAGTTTTTCCACTTCCGTTTCTGCCAATCAGCACTGTCGGAAGCTCGTCATAAAAGTTGATCTCAATCGGTTCCTTAATAGATTTATATTTATCAATTTCAATTTTTGTAATTTTCATAAAAACCCTCTTCGCATCGTAAAACGTTATACGAATTGTAGCACAAAATCAAACATTTTTCAATTCTTTCAGATTTTTGATGCAGTTCCAAATTCATTTTAGCATAGGTGAGTGAAAGTGAATTTTCTAGAAAGAGGCAGTTTTTCAATCTCACCTTTGAACCAAATTTTAAAGCAAAAAGAAAAACCACCAAGTTACCTTGGTGGTTTTGTGTTCGCGTTACCTATTTTCACGGCCAGTCACCCGGCAACTATCGTCGGCGTACGTGTGC
>CAZDOV010000134.1:0-2910 GCA_964507135.1 uncultured Eubacteriales bacterium
CATCGCTTAAGCTATCACTGAACCACGCGACTATCGCGTGGTTTTCTACATACAATAAAATCGTCTTGAAAAAATCAAGGCGATTCTTTATTGTAAATCTTATACTTCCATGATAATCGGTAAAATAACAGGATTTCGGTGGGTTTTTCCATGGAATAACTTATAAAGTTCGTCGCGTACTTTGGTTTTTATATATCCCCAATCACGCATATTTTGTTCAGCGCAGCTTTCCAAAACTTTATAAGCTACGGTTTTTGCTTCCCCCATTAAATTTTCACTTTCTCGAACGTAAACAAACCCGCGTGATACTATATCTGGTCCGGCAACAACGTGCTTGTCGTGTGAATCCAGGGTCGCCACGAGCACGATAAGGCCATCTTCGCCAAGATGTTTTCGATCACGAAGAACAATACTTCCAACATCCCCTACTCCAATACCATCGACGAGTATGAGTTCAAGCGGAACGTGGTTTACTTTTTTCATGTGTTTTTCGTTGATTTCCAGAACGTCACCGGTATCGCCGACATAAACATGATCTTCGGGCATTCCCATAGCGATTGCGAGCTCTGCGCTTTTCACTAAATGACGCTGTTCGCCGTGAACAGGAATGAAATATTTTGGCTTGATAATGCCGTGCATAATTTTGAGTTCTTCCTGGCACGCGTGCCCAGAAACGTGAGTCTCGTACATCGATTCGTATACGACCTCACAACCGAGTTTCATAAGTTCATTTACGACTGTACTTACTGTTTTCTCATTGCCCGGGATTGGGTGCGCTGAAATTATTATGAAATCATTGGTGCCTACTTCGATTTTTTTATGTTCCGAAAACGCCATTCTATGCAACGCCGACATAGGTTCGCCCTGGCTTCCAGTTGTCACTAATACTATCTCGTCTTTGCTGTATTTTGTTATGAGATCGATGTCAATAATAGTTCCTTCAGGTACATCAAGATAGTTTAATTCTCGAGCTATTGCAACGTTACTAATCATGCTTCTACCGGAAAATGCGACTTTTTTGCCATATTTTGTGGCACAATTTATAATCTGCTGAATTCTTCCAATATTTGATGCAAAAGTAGCTATAATGATCCTTTTATTCTTAGCTTTTTGAAATAATATCTCAAATGACGAATCCAGCTTTTGCTCAGTCATAGTATATCCGGAACGTTCCGCGTTTGTGGAGTCTGCCATAAAGGCTAGAACGCCTTCTTTCCCCAGTTCAGCAAAACGCGCCAAATCTATCATTTCTCCTCGTGAAGGAGTGCAATCGATTTTGAAGTCACCGGTGTGAATTATAGTGCCGGCCGGAGATTTAATTGCAAGCCCAACGGCGTCGGGAATAGAGTGGTTGACGTGTATGAACTCTACACTCATGCACCCCAAGCGGACAGTATTTCCCGGCTGAACGACGTTAAGGTGCGCACTACTTGCGAGTTTGTGTTCCTTAAGCTTATTGTTAATCAAACCGATCGTGAGCGGTGTTGCGTATATAGGTACATTGATTTTATTCAGTAGGTAGGGTATAGCTCCAATGTGGTCCTCGTGGCCGTGCGTGATGATCAATCCCCTGATTTTTTCGCGTTTGGCTTCGAGATAAGAAAAATCGGGTATAACGTAGTCTATTCCGAGCATTGCGCCATCCGGAAAAGACATACCGCAATCAATAATGATCAAGTCGTTGCCACATTCGATAGCTGTGATGTTTTTGCCTATTTGATTCAGACCACCTAAAAATGTCACATTGAACGCTGAAATGTTGGCTCGTTCGCGGTGTTTGTCTAAGATATTATTAGCGCGACCTATAGTAACACCGCTGCGCGAAAGATAAGCACTTGTATTTTTGGATATTCCCTCGGTTGGTTTATACCTTGGCTTCGGCCTTTTACTTGATCTTTCGCACTTGTTTATCTTCGTATCTGTAGTATAATTTTTGACAGCTGGCTTTTTACTCTTGGGACTGGAATTTATAGGTGCTTGATTTTGTTCTTTCATCTACATTACCTCCTAAATTTTAAAAACTAAAACTGAACTCGAACGGAAATGAGCCTCAAGTGGCCAAAATCGTCAATCGCGAGTTTTTTAATATTTTGAATTGAAATAAACAACTAAAGTCCGTACATCAAATATTGGTGCCATTGTACTACCATATGGAAGGCTTTGTCAACTGTTTTTTACATAAATTATCCATATCAGAGGAGAGCAATATATGAAGCAAATCGATATATATACCGACGGTGCCTGTAGTGGCAACCCAGGGCCTGGGGGTTGGGGAGCAATTTTGAAATATAAAAATCATACGAAAGAAATCTCAGGATATTGCGCAGAAACTACGAATAATCGCATGGAACTCACCGCTGTGATAGAAGCGTTAGGGTCTCTGAAAGAACCGTGTAAAGTTACGATTCATAGCGATTCTAAATATTTTTGCGATGGAATAACAAAAGGTTGGGTCAGGAACTGGCAGTGGAACAACTGGAAGAAAAACGATAAAAAACCAGCGCTGAACTCTGATCTATGGCAGAAAATTTTAAATTTGTTTAGCATTCATGAGTATGAAATAGTGTGGCTCAAAGGGCACGCCGGCCACCCTGAAAATGAACGCTGCGATTTTCTCGCTACTACTGCAATTTCCAAAAATAAGTAAATTATAGGTATTAGCTTTTGCGATTTTGTAAGGACGTTCATTTTAGGCACAGTAATTTGATAAAAAATAACAGTAAAAAAGCTCAGCTGCAAAATTGTAAAAATCTGAGCTTTTATGTTTTGAAGTGGCATGATGACAGTCTTTTGTTGGTACGCCACATCAATTATTGTAAAAAATCTAAATTTATAGAAATTTTTTACACTCACTAATTAAGTTGTGAAAAAAGATTGCAATTTGGTCTAAAAAATGTTATAATATAATTG